>SUTY01000061.1 GCA_015152455.1 Cyanobacteria bacterium SIG32 | reverse complement strand
TCACTTTTTAACATATTACGTTCTCCTATTCTGTTGGATCTTCCAACCTTAAAATATATTACTTGATCACTTGGTCACTAAAACCTTGATCACTTCTTATCATACCACTTTTTTCAATTTTTGGCAAGTTACTTAACTTGCTCTTTGAGTTCTTGGATTTCGTATTTTAGTCTATTTAATTCACATTTTATAGGGTCAGGAATTCTGTTATGCATTAATACTCCATTTTCTGCCACAAAATGTCTTTGAACAATGCGACCTGGAACACCAATAACCGTACAATTTTCTGGAACATCATCAACAACTACAGAACCTGCACCAATTCTTGTACCTGCACCTATTTCAATATTGCCCAAAACTTTTGCACCTGCACCTACAATAACATTATTATCCAAGGTTGGGTGACGTTTTCCGTGTTCTTTACCTGTTCCACCAAGGGTTACCTGCTGATAAATCAAAACATCATCACCGATTACTGTTGTTTCACCGATTACAACACCTTCACCATGGTCAATAAAAAATCTTCTACCAATTCTTGCCCCAGGGTGAATTTCTATACCTGTTATAATTCTTGTTATATAAGAAATTATTCTAGGTAAAAGCGGAATATGCCATTTGTACAATCTATGAGCAAAACGATATGCTATTAATGCATGTAATCCTGGATAACATAGCAAAACTTCTAAAATATTTGTCGCTGCTGGATCTTTGTCATATATTACTTGAATATCTTCTTTTACTTTTATTATTCCACGTTTTAACAGTTTGAACATTTTAATTTACCATTCTTTTTAAATTGAGTTGTATTATGCTAATACATAATAACATAAAAAAGAGTCGATTTTCACCGACTCTTTTTAAAAATACTACAATAAGGCTAATTCTTCTCTTAGTATAGAAATTTGTTCGTTGTAGTATTCTAACCAGGTTTTCCCATCATCTCTAACTGTTTCTGGTTCACAAATAGCTCGAATACGTTTTTTGTCTAAATAATCAAGCTCAGTCATAATTTCTTGGGTTCTTTCGTATTTCAATTTTTCCGCTTGTTCAGCTTTGTATTCATCTGTATCCCTTAAGTCAATTATTTCACCGTTCTCAACTTTTTCATAATCAAATAACGCATAAGCATTTCCCTGATGTAATTCTATTCGTTTGTTACCAATTTGATTACATTCTTCAACGAGTTTGGTATAATCTTCTTGTTTATATGGTTTTCTTAATATTGTCATAATCTATATCTCCTCTGGATTTTCTCTAAGACCTTCTACACACCACATTTTTCCTGTTGTAGCTGATGAGTAAACTCTTATATAAGTGCTTGTGGGATCACCCCTAAACCAAATACTGACGTCAGATGTAGTACTAGCTCCTGTTAATCTCGCAAGTGTAACAGCATATGGAACCTGCATTGGAATATAAAAGTTTGCCACAGCGTCACCTTTTGCATCACAATAACCTGTTTGCTTTACCCATCCTGATTTATAAATAGCGTATGAATTCCAACCACTACGATATCTTTTTACAACATAGTCAAGGTCCTTGGGTAAAACACCTCTCAATGTATAAAAATCTTGCAAATCAGAAGATTTTATCAAATTTATCGGTTGAGTTGTTGTTAAATCTGATATTGTGGAACTCGTATTCCAAGTTACATTTGCAATAGGTATTGAAAATGTTTCTATCCATCTTGATTCAGAAGAAACGTATTTATACCATTTGTTTTCACTTATATAATACCAGTGAACATTATCAACTAAAGTTGAAGGAGTTGAATTCTTATAAAATATATATTTTTGCGGAATAACTTCTAAATTCCCTGTATTGTCTAAAAATACCGCAGTATCAATATCAGTTAAATTTGTTACAGTTTTACTGATTTGTTCTTCAGTTTTATATTCTAAGTTGTTCATTTTGTTGTTAATATCCCTTCCGTTAGGAATAAGAATTTTAACCCCTTGTTGTATGGTTATGGTTTGCCCATCATACAAAGCTACTCCGTTTGGAGCTTCTAAAACAGAATTTGTTATAGAATTTGTATTAACAAGGTTTTTTTGAGCATAATTTTCTGCAACATAATCCATTTTTTCATCAATTTCGGATCTTAATTGCTCAAATTGTTCTTTTGTGTTTGACTGTGTCCCCTGAATTTCTTCAGCCAAAGCAATAAAGTTAGCATTAACTTCCTGGGCTTTCGCTTTCGTTCCTGGGACAAAAGTGTTTGGTATTAACGGATTTGTCATATAATTTAACCTTTCTGGCAAAATCATATGAGTGATTGGCAATAACCAATTATACCATATAAGTGTTGTTTTCGTCAACTATAGATGATTTTTTTCGTATGAACCCAATAATCTGAATAATTTTGTTTTTGGTTTTATTTCATCTAAAACTTTTGCAATATGCGCTTCTTTAAAATGTCCGTCAAAATTCACAATAAACATATATTCATCTAAATTGATTTTTGATGGACGAGATGAAATGTATGTTAAATTTATATTATTTTCTAAAAATATTTTCAAAACTTCTAACAATGCGCCAGGAGTGTTTTCTGTTGAAAAAGCAATAGAAGTGCGATCATTATTTGTTATCGGAGTATCAAAATCACCAATTAAAATATATCTTGTTTGGTTTGTTTTGTCGTCATTTATGTGCTCTTTTAAGACATTCAATCTGAATGTTTCAGCCGTTTTTCTATTACCAATTGAACCATAAGTCAAATTATAATTAGAAAGATTTCTTGCACATTCTGACATGGTTGTATTTTCAATTATGTTTAAGTTTAATGGCATTTCGTGTTTGATGAAATCTTGGCATTTACCTAACAAATATGGAGTTCCGATAATTCCTGTAATGCTATAAAATTCCGTAGTTCTTGAAAGTAAGCAGTATTCAATTGGCATAACAAGTTCTGACAAAATTTTTATATTTGGATTTTGTGTAACAATTAAACTATCTAAAGAAGCTCTTAAAGTCCCATCAATTGAGTTTTCAACAGGTATAACACCCAACGTAAATGGGTTTTTATCAACGAATTCAACTACATCAGTTATGGTTTTCAATGCAGTTGAAAAAACATTAATACCATATTTTTCACAGAACGCATCACGAGCCATCTCAGAAAAAGATGCTTCTGGCCCTAAGTATGCAACATTTAGGATATCTTTGATTTCCATATTTACTAAACTCCGTATTTCGATTATAATTATAACAGAAAGAGGGATTAAATGGCAAATATTAAATTCGGAACAGATGGTTGGCGTGCAATAGTTGGTCAAGACTTTAATTCAGAAAATGTCGAAATTGTGACTAAAGCCATTGCAAAATATGTATACGATAATTTTGGAATATACAAAAAAATTATAATTGGATACGATCCAAGAAACATGGCTCGTGAATTTTCAACTCAATGTGCAAATACACTTGCCAAATTAGGTTTTACAGTTTTATATAGTAAAAAAGTTGTTCCGACTCCAATTTTAGCATTCAATGCAAAATATATGGATGCTTGTGCAATTATGTTTACTGCGTCACACAATCCTCCTGAATATTTAGGAATAAAATTCATTCCTGATTATGCTGGTCCTGCAACAAGTGATATTACAGATGAAATCGTTGCAAATTTAGATTGCGGTTTTGAGAAAAAAATTAACGGTTCCGTAAAAGAATTTGACTTTACTCAATCTTATTTTGAACACATAAGAAAATTAATCGATTTTGATAAAATCCGACAATTAAACAAAAATATAATATTCGACGGATTATATTCTGCAACAATTGGTTATTTTGATAAACTTTTATGCGAGGAAGATGTTAAATTCAATTCAATCCACATGATGCATGACGTGAATTTTGGAGGTGGAATGCCTGAACCTAAACCAATATTTATGGCAGATTTAATTGAAATGGTTTTAAAGACACCTAATTCAGTTGGTTTTGCAAATGATGGTGACGGCGACAGATTCGGTGTAATTAATGAAAATGGCGAATATGTTACACCAAATGAAATTATTGCAATATTAATGCTTCATTTGAAAAAGAACAAAGGTATGAACGGACCACTCGTAAAAACTGTTGGCGCAAGTCTTATGCTTGACAAAATTGCAGAAAAATACGGTGTTGAAGTTGTGGAAACTGCAGTTGGATTTAAACACGTTGGCGAAGCAATGAGAAAATACAACCCAATTATTGGCGGTGAAGAATCAGGTGGATTAAGTATCCAAGGACATATCCCTGAAAAAGACGGCATCTTGGCAAACTTGTTAATTCTTGAAGCAATGGCTTACGAAAACAAAACTCTGGTGGAATTACAACGTGATTTATCTCAAATTGCAGGTTGTAAATTCTACAACGATAGAGTTGATTTAAAACTTTCAACTCGTGAAGAAATCGAACAAATTATTGAAAAATTCAGAGTTACTGAAACTTTCGCCGATATGGGCATAATCAAAAAAGATTTTAAAGACGGTGTAAAATTATACTTAGATGATAACACCAGCTGGGTTTTAGTTCGTCCAAGCGGCACAGAACCACTATTAAGAATATATTTTGAAAGCGACAGTTTAGAAAAAATTGAAAAATTTAAGAAATAATGCCTTGTTGTTTACAACGCAATATTTTTGTCATAAACTTGTCTCATAAGATTAGCTTTTTAAGGAGAAAACATGAACGAGCTTTTAAAAAAATCGGCTACTGAACAAAGTAAAGCCTTGAGAAATAAAGAAGTTTCAGCGGTTGAATTAACAACTGCAGCTTTAAACAGAATTGATGCGTTAGATGAAAAATTAGGTGCATTTAATTCATTAACAAGAGAAACCGCTCTTGAAACAGCAAAAAAAGTTGATGAAAAAATTGCAAATGGCGAAGAATTACCACTTTTAGCTGGTATTCCTTTAGCATTAAAAGATAATATGAATCTTATTGGTTCAAAAACAACCGCATCTAGCAAAATTTTAGAAAATTTTGTATCACCATACAATGCTACAATTACAGAAAAACTTTTAAACAACTATGTGCCAATTTTAGGTAAAGCAAACCTTGATGAATTTGCAATGGGTTCTTCAAACGAAAACTCTGCATTTAGAAAAGTTCACAACCCTTGGAATTTGAATAAAGTTCCTGGTGGATCATCAGGTGGTTCAGCAGCAAGTGTTGCTTCTTGCGAAGTAACTTTATCATTAGGTTCTGATACAGGTGGTTCAATCCGCCTTCCTGCATCATTCTGTGGTATTGTTGGTATGAAACCTACTTACGGCCGCGTTTCAAGATATGGTTTGATTGCATTCGCATCATCTCTTGATCAAATCGGACCTTTTGCAAGAACAGTTGAAGATGCTGCAAATTTACTTGAAGTTATTTCAGGATATGATCCTAAAGATTCAACATCACTAAACATTCCTGTTGAACACTATGCAGACAGTTTAGATAATGACATCAAAGGTTTAAGAGTTGGTGTTATAAAAGAACTTATGACAGAAGGTCTTGCTCCTGATGTTCAAAAAGCTATGGAAGCAGCAATTGACTGTTATAAAAAATTAGGTGCTGAAATTGTTGAAATTTCTCTACCTAACTTGAAACATTCAATCGGCATTTATTATATTTTAGCAACCGCTGAATGTTCTTCAAACTTAGCACGTTTTGATGGTGTTAGATATGGTCACAGAACTCCTGATGCTAAAAACTTAATGGAAATGTACACAAAATCTCGTGCTGAAGGTTTCGGACCTGAAGTTAAACGTCGTATAATGCTTGGAACTTATGCTCTAAGCTCTGGTTATTATGATGCTTATTACAAAAAAGCTCAACAAATGAGAGCTTTGGTAACTCAAGATTTTGTTGAAGCGTTCAAAAAAGCTGATATTTTGATTTCACCAACCTGTCCAAACACAGCATTTGACTTGGGTGCAAAATCAAATGATCCGTTGGCAATGTATTTGACAGATATTGCAACAATCAGTGCTAACCTTGCAGGTATCCCAGGTATGAGTATTCCTGCAGGATTTGACAAAGACGGTATGCCAATCGGTTTACAAATCCTTGCTCCTCAACTTGCTGAAGCTAAATTATTCAATGCAGCTCACAAGTTTGAAAGAGCAAATGATTATTATACAAAATTAGCAAATATTTAATAAAAACAAAATTATAAAATACAAAAACCGCTTGAATAAAATCAAGCGGTTTTTGTTAGTTGTTTTTTATTACTTCGTTAATTCATCAAGAGGGAATATATCACCAATTTTTGCAGTTGCAAATTTTTGAACGGCTTCTTCTTCAGTTAAATTTGAATCTTTCATAAATTTATCTATTAATTTTTGTCTGGTTTTTGGTTTCATAACTCCACTTGGCAAAAACATTTCTTTATCTGCTCCATCAAGAAAACCGTCTGCACCGTATTTGTATAAATCCATAGCTGCGTCTTCATTTCTTACCGCAAGTTGATTAACCACTTCATACAAATCATCACCATTCATTTTTGATAAGCGTTTTTCAAAAACATCACCTGATTTTGGTGTAGAATATTCAGCTCTAGATACTTTTACACCAAACATATTAAACAAATCACCAATTTTTAATCTGTGAAATTCTTTCTTAGCTGCTTTGGGTGATAATTCAAATTCTTCTTGTAATCCGATAATTGTTTGTTCTTTTATTTGACGAGTTAAACGACCTTTTTTATCAAAAAAATCATGCGCTACATCACTAGCACGTAGAAATTCCACTGGATCTTCTCCATATAATCTCATTGCAAATCCTTTGTCTTTTTTCGCATATTGTTCCATTGCTTTACCCATATCTGCAATGTTCATCTTTGCCAGTGGCTTATTCAAAACGTTAAAACTCATATATTCACACCTTTCACTTCTGCACGCAGTATCATAAAACCTGATGATATTTTAAAATTGCTTAAATTAAAAGATACTTTAATAATTTGTAACAATTCAACTTTTCAAATGATTGATTTACCATAAAAAATTATTAAAATAAGGTTATGAAAAGAATAATTGTGACATTATTTTGTTTAATAATTGGTTCAAGCGTACTGGCAAAAGACGTTGATTATGAGCAAATTTATCGTGATTTACCTGTGCCAAGCCACTCTTATGTTCACAACATTGACCCAGGAGAGGCTTATGACACAAAAAATACTGCTTGGTCACCGTATCCATTATTCAGATTGACTGCGCCATTATTTTTTAAAACAACAATGATTGAACCAGGATATTACCTTTTGACACCTCGTGAACATGACGGCAAATGGTATATGCTTTTTAAAGTTCAAGGGAAAATCAAATATATTGTTCCTGTTTATGAAAGAGATGTAACCCCAGTTGGATTTTACGAAGAAAATCTTCCTGAACCTAAAATGACTTGGTCACAAAAAAAACATTTGAATTTCTTAAAATTTGTTGGTGAAAGATTTGACAAATCTATGAGGGAACCAATTCCTCAAACGTATTTGGAAATTTATGATTTGGAAAACAATTTTATTTCTTTAATTGTTTATTGGGGAAACCATAGATATTATATGGTTTTAAGAAATATAGCAATGTAGAAAAAAGAGGCTCAATCGAGCCTCTTTTACATTTAATTGTTTATACAAATTGCAGCAAAGAAATAACCGTAATTAGGATATCCTTGCGTCGCATCAAAACCTTGAGGTAAAAAGCCCCCAATTGTATAACCTGTCCATTCGTCGGTGCTATATGAATCTCTGGTCCATAACATTGCGCCTTCTGAACCTAATGATGATAAACCAATACTTGCAAAGCCAGATGAAGCTGCAAGTTCAGTATCCCAACAAGTATTACCATCAGGACAATCATATTTATCACTTACTGTTGTTCCATAAAGAATATTAGCAATTTCTTTCATTTGTGCAACAGTTGGAATGTTTTGTACACCGCCACACGCTTTTACAGCACCTCCCCAATAATCTTCGTCACTAAAGTAACAATTTGTTATGCCTAAAGAATCTTTCAATTCAGCACATTCAGCCATTGTTAATGCTGCAGGAGTAAATGGTGCCGTATAACAATTTCCTCCCACTTCTATTGCACAAGTGGTTTCACTACCTAATTTTTCAACCAAATGATTATTTCTTATATCCTTCATACTTGTATTAGGCGTTTTGTAACCTGTAGTGTCATAAAGAATAGCAAGACATTCAGAACCTGTTATTTGATTAGAATATGGGTCTTGTTTGCAACTTTCTGTTGGATTGTAAGCAATTAAAGCTGTTACTCCATTGGCAAATTGTGCTCCAATTATATTCGTATTCCAATCATTTTGTCCGAAATCTTTAGCGGTTTTGATTTTAGACATATCAATTTCTTCAGCATCACTACCCCAGAACACTGTATCACTAAAACAATCTTGCAATTTGTCATTAGCACAAGTTTTTGTAATTTTTAAATGTTTAGAAAGTTCTTCAACAAAATTTTCTGTAGAAGTGTGTCCAGCCAAAGTTGATTGGGTATTCATAACTTTTAGTGCTTCTTCAAGTTTTCTTTCAAAAACAGTTGCAGAAGTGTTCCAAGCTCTTGTTTGGTAATTTGCAACAAGAGTTGGTATTGTCATTGCTGCAACAACGCCAATAATTGCTAGGGTGATTAGGACTTCAGCTAAAGTAAATGCTGCCCCCTCACCCTTACCCTCTCCCATAGGGCGAGGGAATAATCCCAAAACGTCCGAAAGCCTTGCTAGGAGAGCGTTTCTACCCACCTCCAAGGTCTTAAAGCCAGTCATAGCTTCATTTTTTAACATACTACGTTCTCCTATTATGTTGCATCTTCCAATCTTAAAATATATTACTTGATCACTTGGTCACTAAAACCTTGATCACTTCTTATCCCAACTCTTGGCAAGAATATTAATCTTCTTCAGTTTCGTCTGTTTTTATTTTCTCAACAACCATTTTTGCCATTTCTTTTGCAATTATATGTTGAGTTGCCTCAGGACAGTTTTGTAACATATTCATTGCCGTTCTTAATGTTGTATCGATATCGTACCAACGACCTTTTCTATTGTCATCAAGTCCTGATCCTACTGCGTTGATGATGTCTTCTACAGCTTCAAATTTTTCATCTTCAATATTGTGTTCGATAATAATTTTGATTAAATTTAAAGCTATTCTAATTTGTGTTTGATCATCACTATGTTCAAGTGTGCTAACTGCTTGTGATAATACCGGATCTTTGTCATACCAACGTCTGTGTTGATTACTGTACTCTTCTTTCATCTTCCTACTCCTTTATCCTTGTTTAAATATAACACCTTTTGTTCCTTTTGGGTATTCCCATTTTAAACACCCTTTAGTGCAAGCAATTCTGCAAGCTCCACATTCCAAACAATTTTCAAAATTTACAATCATTTTTTCATTATTTTTGTCCCACTCATAAACATTTGCAGGACATATAAAAGTACAAGGTTTGTTAGAACAAGTTTTGCAAATTTCATTATCAGGATTCAAATGCGAAACCGTATCAGGATTGTATTTTACAGTATATAATTTATCTTCTAGTACCATTTTAGGATACTCCATACTAATTTAATTAATTGTCCAAAGTCACTCATATGTTCTTTAAATGTTCTGCCTTTAAAGAAAGATTTAACAAAATCATAATATTTTTCACGTTTTGGAACACTATCAACAGATGTGAACATTTTAAAGAATGAATTTATTGTTCGCAAATAATAATCTAAAAACGCATCACTTTTTTTATGTGCAATTGTCATTAAATCTTTATATGTTTTTAAATCTTTCATTACAAAAGAATTTTTAAGTTTTTCGTCGTATCTTTTTAATGAGTCTGCTGAAAAATCTTTTTCTTTCAATGCACATAAAGCCGTTTCACCAGCTAATTTACCACTAATCATTGCAAGGTTTGTACCTTCCCAGTGCATGTTATTTACAAGCATCCCTGCATCACCAACAATCATTACACCGTCTGATGAAAGTTGAGGAACACAATTGTATCCACCCTCTGGGATTAAATGTGCTGAATATTCCTCCAATTTACCATCTTTAATAAGAGGTGCAACAGTTGGATGAGCTTTTAATTTTTCCAATAAATCATATGGTTTCAAACCTCGTTCAATAAGCTCACTCAAAGTTATACCCAAACCAATAGTTACAGAGTTTTTATTTGTGTACATAAATGCAAGTCCAAGCATTCCAAGCATTGGGCCACCAAAAATTTCATGAATACAACCTTCGTCATCTGAAATATTAAATCTGTCATTGATTTTTTCTTTATCCAATTTAATAACTTCTTTAACACTCAATGCAACATCTTTTGGCTGAATATCTTTTCTTAAGCCAATTTGCCTTGCTAATAAAGAATTTACACCATCAGCTAAAACGACAATATTTGCATAATAGTCTTCTAATTCTGTTTTTACACCAACAACCTTGCCATTATCAGTCAAAAGTTCACGTACAACCGTTTTCTCAACAAGATAAACACCCTCTTTTTTAGCTTCTTCAGCCATCCAACGGTCAAATTTGCCACGAATTACTGTGTAACTTCCTGTTTCTTCATTTTTATTTTTATAAGAAATTGTTGTACTGTCTTCTTCGCCTAAAATCGCAAATCTATGTTCAATATTTTTTCTTTCTAATGGAGCAGTTGCTTCAAAATCAGGGAAAATTTCTTTTGTCGGTTGAGTATAAATTGCACCACCAAACATATTTTTAGAACCTGCAAAACTTCCTCGTTCTATCAAAACTACTTTTTTACCGCCACGTGCAATTGTAACAGCACAAGCGATCCCTGCAGGACCTGCACCAACAACTATAACATCTGTTTTGTTTTTCTTCACCATTTGCTCTTCCCCTACACAAATTATACACTAAAATTTGTTCGTTGTAAAATAGTTAATATGATTATTACATCAGGTAAATATAAAGGGCAAAAAATTACTGCACCAGATGAGAATATTACTCGTCCTACACTTTCTAAAGTTCGTATGAGCGTATTTAACACGCTACAAGCAATAATTGACTTTGAAGGTAAAACCTTTTTAGATATGTTTGCAGGTTCAGGCGTTATGGGATTAGAAGCTATTTCAAGAGGTTTTGATTCTGCAATTGCAATTGAAAAAAATCCAAAAATCGCCTCTGTTATCAAAAATAATTTTAAAAAATTTGAAGTTGC
>SUTY01000060.1 GCA_015152455.1 Cyanobacteria bacterium SIG32 | reverse complement strand
TCATAACCATAACAAACTCTATCGAATAATTTTGAATCTCTCAAAACAGGTCCGTCAGGAATATCAATACAACCTGCATTTAGCCAAGAATCATCATTTTTACCCAATGCAGGAGTAAATTCCCCCTTAGGTTGTCTTGACGGTTTTGCAAGTGCAGACGTCAAAGGTTCATCAAGAAAATCAGGAGCCTTTATTCCTAAATACAAATAAATATTTTTCAAATGTTCCCTAAAAATATAATCAAAGATATTATCACGACCTGAATCGTTAGGCTCACCATACCACCAGAACCAATCACTGCCTTCGCAAATAAAAAGTTCTCTTCTTGCATATCGGATATGTGGATTTAAAGGATTTTTTTTGACAAACATTGAAAAATCATGACGAACTTGTTTTAAATAATTCCATGCCAGATTTTTTACAGGTTCATCTATCCAAAGTTTAAAGTTTCTGTTAATCCAAGAACCTGATGCAACTTTTGGTAGTTCTTTATGATGTTTTTCTTTGTCTAAATATTCGCTTATTAAAACTGTTTCTAAAGAGTCATCTTCTTCAATCAATGTATATATTGCTTTTAAGAACGATAAACCATCTTCCATATAGTTTTCCCAACAGTTTTCACCATCCATTGCAATAGTAAGCAAATGTTTATTATCAGGAGATGACAAAATCTTATTTTGAATAACTTTTATTCTGTCATACAAATCTCCTGCTGCTGCCAAAGGATTGTGATTTGGGTATTCAAAACTTATCAGATTAGGCAAAGTAGCATCTCTGAAAATAATCTTTATATCATTGGCTTTTGTTTTATAATTATAAGGCTTAACCAGCAAATATGGATCTTCCAAGTGCCCCTTAAAATCTCTGATAAACTCTGTATTAATAGAATTAGACAAAATACCTTCATCAGAAATCGTCCATTCAACCCCAAGAGATGAAAGCATGTCTAAGGTTTTTGGACCAATACAATGTTCAGATGGCCAAATTCCTCTAGGACGTTTTTCAAAAATTTCTTCCATTCTATCCAAAGCTATCTGAGTTTGCATTTTGGCATCTAATTCCATTTTCAAACCCTGGGGAGCGTTTTCGGTAATTTTTTTAATATTTCTATTTTCAAGTAATATCGGCAAAATTGGGTGATAATAAGGACTTGTCGTAATTTCTATCCTGTTTTTTTCAAGATATTTTTTGTAAGCAGGAACTATTTGCCTCATTATCTCTCGTTGAATTTCAATAATTCTTACTCTATCTTCATCAGAATAGTTTTTGCCTTTTTTGCATAATTTTTTGAGTTCTGGATATTTATTTTTATGAATAGGATCAAACCAAGCCAAATTAAACAAAGCCATTAAATCAGAATATTCCTGATCTGTAAAAATTTCTATACCTGCATCTGGATTGCTTTGTCTTTTTTGATAAAGTCTGTTGTATTCTTCATATGGAAAAATCATTGATTGATAATTTGCATCAAAAAAGTTGTTTATAATAAACAATTTTGCGTCATTTGATAACAAATGAAGCGGAGTAACTGTAAGTCTTGAGTGAATATCATGCATTTCATTTTCTGCATAATCAATTATTGAATCCAAAAGTACAGGAACTAAGTTGAAATTCAATTTCAATTTTTTAAATTTATCCAAAATTTCAACCATATCCAAATAGTCTTTTATGGCATGCAGACGAACCCAAGGCATCAAAAAATCACCGTCAGGTCCTAATTGATAAACCGGCTGGTGCATATGCCAGTAAAAAGCTATAGAAAGTTTTTTAGTCCGACTCATCATAATAATCTTTTCCCTACGGGATTATTATATCATTTTTTTCTCAACTTGTGAATAGTTAACACAAAAAAGCCTGTCTTGCGTAACAAATTGATACGATATTTTAACATTTTAATAAATGGCTTAAGGTTTTTGGCATGTTTCTGCTATAGTAGTAACAGGTGGTTGGTTAGCCGAAATTTTTTTATTACACCGCCGTGAAAGGAAAAGTTATATATGAAGAGAATTTTATTGGTACTGTTTACACTGTTATTCAACGTCCAATTTGCGCAAGCCGTAAATGTTGACGCATTAATGGATAAATATGTTGCACCAGTTTCTGACTGGATTGCAAATTTAATATTTTTCCCAATAACGATAGGTTCATCTCAAGTACCGATAATTATTTTCTGGATACTGTTTGCTGGTATCTTTTT
This sequence comes from Cyanobacteria bacterium SIG32, assembly GCA_015152455.1. GTDB lineage: Bacteria > Cyanobacteriota > Vampirovibrionia > Gastranaerophilales > Gastranaerophilaceae > SIG32. Next base: position 9,019 of record SUTY01000060.1, on the reverse strand, counting down.
CACAATATACCTAAAAGGTATTGCTTTCTGGGGTTTAAAACATGCAGTTGATCAAGTCGCAAAACCAGCAGAAAAAGGTGCTGACGGCTCAACTGGTGAAGTTTCATCTTTCTCAGCTTTAGCAACTGCACTATCAGGAACTATCGGTATTGGTAGTATTGCTGGTGTTGCAATTTCCATTTCAATTGGGGGTCCTGGTGCTGCTTTTTGGATCTTCTTTGGTGCTATTTTAGGTATGGCAATTAAATTTGTTGAAGCGGCTTTAGCTGTTAAGTACAGAAGATTTAACCTTGACGGCACAGTATCAGGTGGTCCGATGCACTATATTGCACACGGTTTAACTAGAAAAAAAATGCGTTGGTTAGGTCAACCTTTATCTGTTTTATTTGCTATTCTTTGTATTGGTGGCGGTATTACAGGCGGTAACATGATCCAAATTAACCAAACTGCACACCAAATTATATTTATAACAGGTGGAGAAAACAGTATTTTCCACGGATTTGCTTGGGTATTGGGAACAATCGCCGCAATTTTAATAGGTTTAGTTGTTATGGGTGGTATCAAAAGTATCGCAAAAGTTACAACAATTTTGACTCCAACAATGTGTGCATTATATATTATTTCAGGTTTGATTGTAATATTAGCAAATTTTGCTCATATACCAAGTGCTTTGGCATTAATAGTTCGTGAAGCATTTAACCCAACAGCAGTAGCTGGTGGTGTGTTTGGTACTATTATCATTGGTTTAAGACGTTCTGTTCAGTCTAATGAAGCTGGTACAGGTGCGGCAGCTATTGTTTATGCAACTGCTCAAACAAATGAACATATTTCTCAAGGTTTTGTAGCTTTATTAGAAACTTTCTTGACAGGTATTCTTTGCTTGTTTACTTCATTCACAATCGTGTTTTCAGGAATTTTGGAAGAAACCACTATCGGTCAAATTTCTGGTATTGAATTAGCATCAAATGCTTTCCAATCAGTAATTCCTTTCTTCCCAATTATTCTTTCTGTTATTGCAGTGTTATTTGCAATGTCAACATTAATTTCTTGGGCATATTATGGACAAAAAGCCTGGACATTCTTGCTTGGTGAAGGTAAAAAACGTGTGGTAGCATTCAACTTAATTTACTGTTTATTTATTATAATCGGTTCTGCTATGAACGTTAAGTCTATTATTGACATCACAGATGCTATGATGATTGCAATGTGTGTTCCAAACCTTATTACATTGTATATCTTAGCTCCTGAAATCAAAGAAGACCTAAAAGAATATTGCAGAAAGTTCAAAGTTGGTAAATTAGTTAATAAAAATTGGATTGAACAAAAAGAGGTAGCATAAATGTCAGAAAATCAAATTTTCGTAACAGTTTCAGGTGTTGATAAAGTAGGTATTGTTGCAAAAGTCGCAACTGCACTGGCACTTCTTGAGGTTAATATTGAAGATATTAAACAAACAATTATGCAGGATCATTTTGTAATGTTTTTGCTTGGTAATATCGGAAAATCAAAATTTTCATTCAAAGAAATTAAAGATCAATTAACTGAAATAGGACAAGAACTTGGAATGGAAATTTGGGTTCAAAGAAAAGATATTTTTGATAAGATGCATAATGTTTAAAAAAGCTCGCAAATTGCGAGCTTTTTTATTACTTAAGTTTTTTACCTAATTCATTTATTGTTTTTATGTCGTCCTCAGGGTTTTTACCAACAGTTGTTAGATAATTACCAATTAAAATTCCCTCTACGCAAGTTTTTAAGGCTTTCTTTTGGTTTTCATCACTTAATCTCATTCTGCCACCACAAAAACGTAAAACCGATTTAGGATTTGCTATTTTGAAAATAGCAAGAGTCCTTAAAATATTTTCTTCATCAATTTTATCGTGATAGTTTTCAAATGGAGTTTGAGGAATTGGCATCAAAATATTAATTGGAATTGATTCAGGTTGAATTTCTGCAAGCTCCATTGCCATCTCAACACGTTGTTCGATTGTTTCGCCCATACCTAAAATTACACCACAACAAAGTTCCATTCCATATTTTTTAACAAGTTTACAGGTATTAATTCTGTCTTCATAAGTATGTGTTGTACAAACACTACTGTAATATGAACGGCAAGTGTTAATGTTGTGATGAAAACGCTTTAACCCTGCTTCAGACAAGGCTTTTGCCATTTCATCATCAAGAATTCCAATTGATGCGCAACTTTTAATTCCTTCTACATCATTCACAGCTTTTATCAAATCAACAACTTTATCAAAGTCTTCTTCGGCAGGAGTTTTGCCAGAAGTTACAACGGCAAATCTATCTGCGTGGTTTGATTTTGCTTCTTGAGCCGCTTTGATAACTTTCTCTGTTTCAATCAATGGGTAAGTTTCTATATCAGTTCTATAGTGCGAACTTTGCGCACAATATTTGCAATTTTGAGAACATTTGCCATTTCTGGCATTAACTATTGAACAAAATTCAACATTTTCAGAAACATATTTAGAAGAAAGTTCTAATAATTCATCTAAATCCATATTATATAATTTCAATAATTCATCTTTTGTCATATTTCGGCTCCAATCTCTATTAATTTTACGTCGAAAACAAGAACAAATCAATTCCTAAATCATATAAATGATGATTTTTTAACTATAATCGTTATAATAATAGTATGAAAAAATTATTCGCGATAATTTTCATACTAATTTTGTCTTGCCCTGCTTGTTTTGCTAAAGCAAAAGCAAACTATGACGGCATGGGATATGTCGGAACGCTTCCTGACGTGACAAAAAGTTTTGTTTCTACAGAACCAAAATCCACAAAGCCAGTTGTGGAACAAGTAGAAAAATTCCACTCTGCAGATCAGGTTAAACCCGCTCCTAGAGAAAATCCTGCTTTTGTAAACATTATTCTTAAAAAAGATAAAACTTCTCAATATGTAAACGATATAAATGAATTTATCCCAATGCTGGAGAAAATTTATGACACAATTGAAAACAAAGCAGGAGTTCAATTATTCAATTCTAAAGTTTATTTTTTGAATAAAAATGCAGAACATTTACGCACAAAATATCTAAACAAACCAGAAGAAGAATATATTTCATTCAAAAAACTTATGGAAGTAAGCACTCATGCCAAATCCATTGCGCTTTTGCGTGCAGAAGCCCAAAAATATAACCCTTATTTAGCATATAGCGGTGCAGGTTATATTTATGATCCTGACAACATAAACGAGCAATTGGACTTTTTAAAAACAGAACTTGAACGTGTTATTATGCTATTAAAAGACGTTCATTAATCAATGTTCCATTTTGCTTTTAATTGTCTGACAACTCCACGATTAATCATATCGTTTATTTCAAAATTTATTTTTTCAATTAATGCTTCGGATTGTTCGCCTTTTGCAAATGCAACTGCATAAGGCTCTTTGGAATATCTTTTTGGCAAAATTTTAACAGAGTCATCTTTCATTTCCAAACCAAAAAGAATTGTATCATCTGAAATCATTGCATCAGCTAATCCTTCTTTTAAAGCTGCAAATGCCTCTGGATAAGTCTTGTAACCAATAATAGTAATATTTGGCACATTAGAACGCAAATTTCTTTCAACAGTAGAACCAAATACTATAATTGCCTTTTTATCTTGTAATTCCATTAATGAAGTTATTTCGCTATCTTTTTTAACCATTATAGCTTGTCCTGCAACGTGATATGGAACAGAAAAATCCAAAATCATTTGTCTTTGGGGTGTTATTGACATTGTTGCAATAACCATATCAACTTCACCAGATGATAGTTTCATAATTCTGTTTGATGTATTCACAGGAATGAAAACCGCTTTGTTTTCATCACCCAAAAGTCTTTTGGTAATTAATTTTGCCAAATCAATATCAAATCCAATATTTTTTCCGTCTTTATCTAAATAACCAAAAGGTGGCGTATCAACTTTTACACCGATAATTATTTGATCACGTTGTTTAATAGTTGTAAGTGTATCAACAGGAGCAACCTCTTTTTTGGCACAACCACAACAAACAAGTGATATAAATAATAAAGCAGAAAAAACTTTTTTTATCATAATAAACCTCTCTTGAAAATTATTATAACATAAAAAAGAGCCCCATGAAAGGGCTCTTTTAAACCTTGAAACATATTTGGATTAGTCAAATACGTAAGGAATGATAGCAGCTTCTCTAGCACGTTTAATTGCTTTAGCGATCATTCTTTGGTGTTCTGCACAGTTGCCTGTGATACGACGAGGAATGATTTTACCTGCTTCTGTCAAATATCTTTTTAATTTTGCTGCATCTTTGTAATCGATTTCAGTAACTTTATCAGCACAAAGACTGCAGTTTTTGCGTTTTTTGTCTTTTGAGATATCTTGTTTTGCCATTTTATTTAATTTACCTTTCTATTTGTGCTTTCGCACTCGACCTAGTTTTTATTTTTTACTCTTTTGTTCTTCGCTAGTTAGCATTAAAACGGAATTTCATCTTCTCCAATTAACTCATTAGCGAAATCATCTGATTCAAATTTTACAATATCATCAGATGAACTGCTTGATGAACTTGAAGCAATCGCTCCGCCTTCACCAATTCTTTCAATTGTATTAGCATCAATTTCATAGATTCTTTTTTCAGTACCGTCGTCCATTTTTACAACATTTGTTTGAAGCCTTCCCTCAACAAGAACTCTAGCACCTTTGTCAAGTGAATCAACAACTTCTTCCAATGATTGACGTCTTGAAATTACTCTGATTAACATTTCATCTCTTTCATCAATATTTAAAACAAATGCAGACACCGCAATATTGTTTTGTGTAAAACGTTTTTCTGGTGCTCTATAGACTGTACCTGTTACAACTGATTTTGCAATTGACATTTTTTACCTCAATTCATTAAATACTATACGCTTGCTTTTTTTGAAACTTCCAAGAACATTGTTCTTAAAACGTTATCATTCAAACGTAATTGTCTTTTGAATTCAGCAACTTTATCAGCAGGCAAAGCTAAAACGATAGTTGTAAAGAAACCATCTCTAAAGTTTTGAACATCAAATGCTAATTTTTTTCTGCCAATTTTGTCTGTAGATTCTACATTTCCACCAAATTCAACAACATCTTCGCCAATTTTTGCGATAGCTTTATCAACTTCTTCAGCATCAAGATTTGGCTTGAATATAGCTAATAATTCGTAAGTTTTCATGTTTATATTTCTCCTTTTTAGTGTTATAGGTTAATATTAGCATGAAAACATACAAAATTACAACATGTATTCAGCAGTAAATGAGTATTCAGCTGGGCCAATGAGAAAAACATGTTCTTGAAGATTATCTTTATTCCCTTGCCATTCAACGAATACAGCCCCCCCAAGCAAATTCACTTTAACTTTTTGTTCTGTTAAGTTATTTAAAACACATTGGACTACAGAACCACAAGCACCTGTTCCGCACGCAAGTGTAATTCCACAACCCCTTTCAAAAACTCGCATATCAATTTCTTTTTGAGATAAAACTTTTACAAATTCTGTATTAGTTTTTTCAGGGAAATATTGATGTTTTTCAACATATGGACCATAATTTTCTGCCAAAAACATTGGATCTTCTTCAGTAAAAATTATACAATGTGGATTTCCCATAGAAACAGGGTGAATTTCAAATTCTTTATCTTTAACTTTGATGTTTTTTTCACCATTAAATGGGATTTTTGCATCTTCTAAAATTGGCGAACCCATATCAACTTTTACCAATCCGTTATCCTGAAGCTCAGGCTTTATTACACCAGCCAGAGTTTCAACGCTGAACTGTTTTTTATTAACCAAACCTTTGTCATAAACATATTTGGCAAAACATCTCATACCATTACCACACATTTGGGCAGTTGTACCGTCAGAATTATAAAAATACCAACCAATATCAGTATTTTGAACATCAGTTTTTGGAATAATCATTCCATCTGCACCAATACCAAAATTTCTGTCACAGATTTTTTTTGCCAATTCAGACATTGGCATATTGGTTTTTTCATATTCTGAAAAATCAATTAGAACGAAATCGTTCCCACATCCTTGCATTTTTGTAACTTTAATCATCATATTTGCATAATAACAAAATAAAACGACTTGGTCAAATATTTAATAGCAAATTTATTTTTTAGAGGTTTTAAAACAGTATGATCGCAATTAATGGTTTTCGATTTAATACATATACCCCAACACAAAAATCAAGGCAACAACCGAGTTTTGAAGCAAAAGCTCCAATTGACCTGAATTATGTGTTAAAAGAACGATCACATCTTTTACCACCTCGAATTTTAGAAGAAGTAAAAAGAATTGTATCATCCAAATCTGAAAAACTTCCAACACTAAAAGAAGTACATCAACGCATATATGCACCGCTTTTAGAATGCAAAACATTAGAAGAAGCGCAAAAAACTTTTAGTGAATTTGAAGGTGTAAAAGAAGCAACTGTTTCGTTTGAACGAATCACAGGCAACATTAAAAAACTAAAAGAGGGCGGATTTTTAAAGGAAGGATTTTCTTTAAAAATTCTGCAAGAGGTGTGGGCGAATTTAAAAAGTCAGGATGAAATTGCAAAAGAATTAGGATTGAAAGACAGAAACGCAATTACATGGGTTTTGCAAAAGATAGGGTTTGTAAATTATGATACAAACTACAAATCTCTTTTGATGGCATCTTCCCCTGATACACGTGCAATAATTGCAGGCAAAACACTTGCTTGGAACGCGAGTCATCCTGATTTGGTAAGGGCAAGAAACAAAAAAGCCGCCCAAGGAATGAAAAAGCCTGAAAATAGAAAAGCCCACTCAAGAAGAATGAAACAACATTTTGTTGATCATCCTGAAAGACGTGAACAAGTTTCAAAAAATTCAAAAAAATATTGGTCAGATCCACAACACAGAGAAGAACACTCTCAACGTGGCAAAGATTATGCAAAAGCACACCCTGAAAAAGCTCAAAAAGCACGTGAAAGAAGCAAAGCTGCCTGGGCATTAATTCCTGAAGCAAGAAAAATTTTGAAAAACTTTTTCAAAGATTATACAGCCGAAGATATGATCTTGGCATCACGACTAAGAGATGTATTTTCAAAACGACAAAAAGGAATTCCTTTGACAGGCTACGAAGAAATGATTTTAAATAAATATAACAAAGCCTGCGCAGATGCACATCCTGAAATTGGCGAGATGATATCACAAGCATATAAAATGCTGGATGAAGTAATATAAAAAAAGATATTGACAAAAAATTTTGTGCAAGTACAATAAAGAGGTATCCAAAAAACTGTTTGGAGGAGTGCCAGAGCGGTTGATTGGAGCAGTCTTGAAAACTGTCGAACGTTCACGCGTTCCGTGGGTTCGAATCCCACCTCCTCCTCCATTTAAAGCCACCTTTAAGGTGGCTTTTTTGATGCAAAAATGGGGGATAGTTGCATTTTGACAATTAATTTGAGAAGAAATAACATTTACTATAAATAGACAGTTAAAATTAAAATGTCAGACAACTCAAAGTAAAAAATATTAAAAAGTAGTTCTTTTAAAAATTCCGTTATTCTATTCTCCATATTCAGAATTATTTTATAAAAAACTTTGCCTGTATAAGAATATTTTAGATAGTGTTGATAAATATTCATCAATTTGCTCTTGTATTCTATTAATTATCATAATTAAACTCATTTTGAAATTGTATTCTTATGTATTGTAAAAATTTGTGTTATATTTAGAGTGTAATAATAAACAAAGAGAGGTAATTGACATGAAATGGCTTTATGAAAACTGGATGAAAGCAACGCCTTTTTTAGCTTTTTATACTTTTATTTTAGTGTTTTTGTATGTAAAAGATGTAAATTATCCTTTATATTTGATTTGGTTGCAGGGCATTATTTATTGGATTCATGAGTTTGAGGAATATATTTTCCCTGGTGGTTTTTTAGAATTTTTCAACAAAAACCCTCTTGGCTCTAGTCTAGCAGAATATCCCTTAACAAAAATCGGTTCTTTTTGGATTAATATACCGTTAGTCTACATAGCTATGCCATTCTCTGCTTTATTAGCTCACTTTTTTGGACTTGAATGGGGGCTTTGGACAGCTTATTTCTCATTCTTAAATGCATTCGCACACGTTATTATGTTTTTTGTATTTGGTCGAAAATACAATCCTGGATTGGTTGTAAGTATTTTATTAAACATTCCTGTTTCGATTTATATGAGTTGGTATTTCTGGTCTAATAATCTAATTACAGATCAAACAAATGTAATAAGTATTATTGTTGCAGTTTTGGCTCAAGCATCAATGATGATATATGGCTTTGCTTATCTTGTGCCTAAAATGAAAAAAGAACAAAATAAATAACCCCTTCTTTAAGTTATCAGCCAAATCTGCTTGCTGGCTTGTGGTTATAAATAGACAGTTACATTTATAGGTAAATGCAAAAATAAATTACATTTGATGTAATTTATTCAAAACTTCCCTCAAAGTCGGAAGTGCTTATCACAAGTGGGAAGTAACCCCTTCCCTCAAAAGTGGGAAGATGTAATCAATGTAATCCAAAATACACAACAAAAGAAAGCAAACAAAACACATTTGCTATTTTGGGGAGTTCTGCAAGTTCCGAGCCTTTAAATATCGGCTTGTAAAAAATCGATAAAAATCATCACCAAAATTTGACTCATGATGATTTTTGGTATAAAATCATCATGAAGACTTTTCTGGTGATGATTTTTCATGAGGAATAATATATGTACGGAGAATTAAAAAAAGCACAAGAATTATTTAAAAACGAAAACGGAGAATATGAGAATGTTTCATATGAATATTTTATGCCAAACATTTTAAATAAAGGATTTATTATACATGACCCTGAAATATACGTTTTGTCGGAAAAAGTAATAAAGGCTATTGCTGAATTGAATGCTGATTCAAGAAATTTAAAAAATATTGATATATTTATTAGAATGTTAATAAATCAAGAAGCTGTTAAATCTTCTTCTATTGAGGGAACTCGAACAACATTTAGTGATA
>SUTY01000059.1 GCA_015152455.1 Cyanobacteria bacterium SIG32 | reverse complement strand
TTTTACCCCCCCCCCCCTAAGGTCTTAAAGCCAGTCATAGCTTCACATTTAAACATACTATCTTCTCCTATTCTGTTGGATCTTCCAACCTTAAAATATATTACTTGATCACTTGGTCACTAAAACCTTGATCACTTCTTCATCATACCATTTTTTTCATTTCTTGGCAACTATGAATACATTTGGTCTTCCCAATATTCCATTTCAAGGTGTCCGATTACAATTGTATCACCGTCTTTTACACCTTGTTTTTTGAGTTCTTCAAAAACTCCCATGTTGGTTAAAATGTTTTGTAATCTTAAAATTTGTTCTGTATTTCTAGCATCAGTTACGGCGGCTAAACGTTTGATTTTACCACCATCAACTACAAATGTGTCTTTGGAAACTTTGTAAATGTCATAGTGGCTATCGTCGTTATTGAATGCTTCTAAATCTTCTTCTATAACGATTTCTGTTACTTGTTTTTCGATTTCGTCAACTTTTATTGACATAAAGTCAACAAGTTTATCGATATTTTCACCGACTACTGCAGAAATTAAAAATACATCTTTTGAAACTTTAGAAAATTCTTTAACCAGTTCTTCTTTTCTTTCTTCATCTATCGAATCAATTTTGTTTAGTGCAACAATTTGATATAGATTAGCAAGTTTTTCAGAATGTTTTGCCAGTTCTGAATTGATAATTTCATAATTCTTCATTGGATTTTCTTCAGTTGTATCGATAAGGTGAACTAAGAATCTGCATCGTTCTACGTGACGTAAAAAGTCGTGTCCCAGTCCTACACCTTCGCTTGCCCCTTCAATTAATCCAGGAATATCTGCAACAACATATCCATCACCTGTGCGTTTTCTTACTACACCAAGGTTCGGTACAAGTGTTGTGAATGGATAATCAGCAATTTTAGGTTTTGCGGAAGAAATTCTGCTTATTAATGTGGATTTACCAGCATTTGGCATACCCAACAAACCAACATCTGCAATTAGTTTTAATTCAAGCTCCAATTCTCTTTCAATTCCTGGTTCACCTGGCTCACAGAATTGTGGCGCGCGTTTTTGTGCAGTTGCAAATCTTGCGTTTCCTCTGCCGCCTCTGCCACCTTTTGCAACTAAAACTTGTTGTTCGTGTTCTGTCAAGTCAGCAATAGCGTTTCCTGTTTTTAAATCTCTTACAACTGTACCTACAGGAACTTTTATAAATAAATCTTTTGCGCATTTGCCGTGCATATTTTTAATGCTACCGTTTTCGCCACCGTCTGCTTTAAAAACGGATTTGTATTTGAAATCCATTAAGGTTGACATATTTTCGTCAGCAATTAAATAAACATCTCCACCATTTCCACCGTCGCCTCCAGCTGGACCACCTTTATCGACATATTTTTCTCTACGCCAAGCTACCATACCGTTTCCGCCACGTCCTGAAATTATTCTTATTTTGGTTTTGTCTAAAAATTGCATTTATTTTCCTCTTTGTATTACAATAATACTATGAAAATGATAAAAAATACATTATTTACTAAAACACCAATAGAAATTGGCCCTGAAAGTGGCTATGATAACTACATTATGGCGATTGAATCAAGTTGTGATGAAACTGCTTGTGCTATTGTCAAAAATGGACGAGAAGTTATTTCAAATATTGTGGCATCTCAAATTAAAACTCACGCACAATATGGTGGCGTAATTCCTGAGATTGCAGCTAGAGAACATTTGGAATCAATTAATGTTGTAATTGACGAAGCATTCAAACAAGCTGATATGAAACCTGAACAAATTACCGCATTTGCAGGGACTGTAGGTCCTGGGCTTGTGGGTTGTCTGCTTGTTGGTTTAAATGCAACAAAATCTCTTGCATTGGTTCATGATAAGCCTTTTATTGGTGTAAATCACTTGAATGCGCACTTGTGTGGTAATTATATTGATACTGATTTGAAACCACCATTTATTGCTCTTTTAGTAAGTGGTGGACATACACAGATTATTGAGGTTAAATCATATTCCGAGCAAAATATTTTAGGTGAAACGATAGATGATGCTGTAGGTGAGGCTTATGATAAAGTCGCAAGGTTGATAGGTTTACCATATCCTGGAGGTCCTTTGTTGGATAAATTAGCAAGAGAAGGTAATCCAAATGCTTATAAACTTCCTGAAGCTAAAGTTGATGGTTATAATTTTAGTTTTAGTGGGTTAAAAACAGCGGTTTTAAGATTGGTTAAATCCTTTGATGGTCAAGAATTACCAACTAATGATATATGTGCAAGTTTTCAAGAGTGCGTTTCTTCAACTTTAGTCAAAAAAATCAAAAAGGCATTAGAAGAAACTGGCTATAAACAAGTTGTTATAGCTGGTGGTGTTGCTGCAAATTCAGAGATTAGGCGTAAAATATTTGATTTAGAAAAAGATGGCTACAGAGTCTGTGCCCCACCTATGAAATATTGTACAGATAACGCTGCTATGGTTGCATCTTGTGCTTATTTTAATACAAACACCTTTGATGATGTTGATGTAGAAGTGTTTTCAAGAGTTTAAGCTAAATAATTTATTCTCAACGGTTGAAAGTATATAATCAACAATTGGTTTTTCTAATTGTGTGCCAAAAGCATTATTTACTTCTCTTATGAAATAGCAAGGGCTTGTTACGTTAATTTCTAAAATTTGTTCGTCAACAACGTCAAGTCCTGCCATGAATATACCAAGCTCATTCAAGTCTTTTGCAAGTTGTGTGAATTTAATTTTTTCGGAGTTAGTTAGAGTATCTTTCACAACATTAGCATCACAATGATCATTGAATTTAAAATCGTCGTTGCTTGGCAATTTTCTTACGCAATAATCTAGTACCTGATCTCCAAGTATCATTACACGTTTGTCACCATTCATGGCGTTTGGTAGATATTTTTGAACCATAACCATATTTGTGCCATTTTTTGTAATGGTATTAATTACAGGAACCGTATTTTTATCACCGTATTTTAAATACATTACTCCACTTCCGTAACAACCATTAAGAGGTTTTAATATTATTTCGTTCTGTTCTTTAAGAAATTCCATTATATCAGATTTTGAAGCTGTAATGATGTTTGCTGGCATTAATTCTTTGAACAATACTGCGTGTAATTTTTCATTAAAATTTCTAATGGCTTTTGTATCGTTAAGTATAACTGTTTTATCTCGATTTACAAAATCGAGGATATACGTAGCATTGATGTAGTCCAAGTCAACAGGTGGATCTGGTCTAAACATTACAAGTTGAAAGTATTCTATCTTTTGTTCAAATTCTTTTGTCTTGTCAAAGCAAATGTCTTCACCGTTAATAAAGGAGTCGTATCCACTTGCGTATGCAATTCCTGATTTTAGTGATAGTTTGTCTATTGTGGTTATAAAAACTTCGTGTCCTCGTTTAAGAAATTCCTTAATGAACCAAAAATTAGTTACCAAATCGTTGAACTCAAAGTATTTAAGTTCTATTCTGTCAATTACAAATAAAATTTTCATAAATGCCTCATTTATATGTTATTAAATCATTTCCGGATTTAAAATGCCAACGCTGGTATTATCCATATTAACTAATTTGATAAATCTTTCCACATCAGCTTCGATTTCAGGGAAAGTTCCGTAGTGCATTGGAATTACTGTTTTTACCCCTAGCCATTTTGCTGCCATTGCTGCATGTTCTACGTCCATTGTGTATGTTCCGCCTATTGGTAGCATTGCAATTTGTGGCGCATAAAGCTCTTTTACAGTTTTCATTTCAGAGCTTAAGCAGGTATCACCGGCATGATAAATTCTTGCACCAGCAACTTCTAAAAATATGCTTGCAGGGCATCCGCCATATCTGCCATCAGGTAGTGAGCTTGAATGAAATGCTGGTAAAAATATTGCACGTCCCCAAGAAAAGTTTAGCCAGCAACCTAAAGATACAGATTTTGCTTTTGCACCTTGTTCTCTGCAATATGCAGCAAGTTCAGGAACTGCTGTGATTTCTATATCTAAATCTTTTGCGATTTCAATTGCTTGACCTATATGATCGCTATGAGCGTGAGTTAAGAGAATATCTCTTACAGGTTCTTTTTTCCAGTCATATTTTTTGTTTTGTTTAACTAACGGATCGATTAAAACTGCGTTTTCTTCATTTGAGATTTGAAATGCACTGTGTCCTATGTACTTAATATCAACCATATTTTAACTCCTTTATACTTAACTCTTTTAATTTATCACGTTTTATTGTAAAATACAATTATGCAACAAAAGTATATGAGAAAATGTTTAGAACTTGCAAGACAAGCGGAGGGTGATACATCACCAAACCCTATGGTTGGGTGTGTTATTACAGATGAATTTGATAACGTCATTTCAACAGGTTTCCATAAAAGATGTGGTGCTAATCATGCAGAGCGTGAAGCTCTATTAAAAATCAAAAAAGGTGATGGTGATACTTTATATGTTAATCTTGAGCCATGTTCGCATTATGGTAAGACTCCACCATGTGTTGATTTGATTATTGAGAAGAAAATAAAAAATGTTGTTATTGGTATGTTAGATCCAAACCCAAAAGTTTCAGGCATTCAAAAATTAATAGAAGCAGGAATTCATGTAACAGTTGGGGTTTTAGAAGAAGAATGCAAAAAGCTAAACGAAGTCTTTCTAAAAAATATTGAAAAGAAAAAAACTTTTGTTGCAATAAAAACGGCAACTACTCTTGATGGTAAAATTGCGACATCAATGGGCTCTTCAAAATGGATTACTTCAGAAGATGCCCGTGCTGAAGTGAGAAATATCCGTCAGCGTTATGATGCTATTTTGACAAGTTCTTCTACGGTACTTTATGATAATCCTACAATGGGACATATTAAGAAAGTTATTCTTGATAGAAAATTAAAAACAAAACTTTCACACAAGATTTATAAGGAAGGCGAAATTTACGTTTTTAACGGATTGAAAGATGAAGTTATTGAAAATGTTCATTATATAAAAACACCTTGTTTGGACGGCAAAATTAGTTTGGAATTCGTCTTTAACAAGTTATATGAACTGGGGATTATGAGTGTTCTAATTGAAAGTGGCGGCAAATTGAATGGTAGAGCTTTAAAATATGCCGATAAAATATACCATTTTATTGCGCCAAAAATTGCCGGTGATAATGCTGCTAAATCTTGTTTCAATTATAGAGAAATTTCTATGATATCTGAGTGCGAAAATTTTAAAATCGACAAAGTGGAGTTTTTCTCCCCTGATATTCTATTAACATATTATCCAATATAATTTATTATCTTTTATGATATAATTATTCTATGGAGATATTACCAAAATCGAACGGAATATTTTACCCAAGTTCTGAAAAAGAACTCTCAAAAATGTTTAAAAAGTTTGCACGTAAGATTGTAAACTTTAATTCCCATTTGATTATTGTTCCTCATGCGGGTTATGAATTTTCAGGAAAAATTGCTTTTAACACTTATCAGTATTTAGATAGAGATGTAAGTAATATTATTGTTATTGCGCCAGCTATTTATAAGAAGGTATCTGGATTTGTCAGTTGTGATGTTGAAACTTTTGCAACACCTTTGGGTAGTGTAAAAATTTTACCTTATAACGCTGAAATAAGAAATGATTTGTTTGAAATTGAGCCTTCTTTTTCAGTGCAATTGCCATTTATTAAATATTTTTATCCAAATGCTTCGGTTATACCAATTCTTTACGGTTGTGAGGATTACAATAATATTACAGAGTTAATTTCTAGTAATATTGAAAATAGTGCTATTATTATTGCAAGTAATTTAAGTCGTTTTATACCAGAAAAAGAATCTTTAAAACTAGATGCTGAAACAATAAGAAAAATAGCAAACTTACAAATTGAAGATCTTGATATGGAGCTTGCTGACGGTGCTATTGGAATTTGTGGTGCAATTGAATACGCAAAATCCAATGGTTTAAAATTTGTCAAAACCGCTCATTCAAATTCGGCCAAATTTAACGAGGATACTTCAAATGTTGTGGGTTATGGCGGTTGGTATCTTACTCAATAAGTTTGCCGTCAAAAAGATCAACAACCATGTTAACCATATCAGAGTGCATAGAGGACATTCTATTCAAGGATTTTAAAGTTATTTCAGAATCTTTCCCTTCCTCATCATCTTCGTCTTTGATTGTTTGGATTTCATCAATAGTAGGTGTTTCTTCTTCTTCTTTTTTTATTTGAGGTGGAGGAGGTGGCGGCAACGCCGCTTTAGGCTTTGGGAGAGATGTTTTCTCCTTTACTATTTTATCTTCAGGTTGAGGTAATCTTACCAAAACATTTGAATTTTCTTGATTAAATAATGTATTTACAGCCTGTATCAGTACGTTATGTTTGTTACCTTCTACAAATTGTTTCAATAAATTTTCACTATTAATGCTAATGATGACTTTTTCTGGTGTTAATTCAACAGGATTTGCCCATTGTTTTAATAAAGATTTTGTTGGAAGACTTGGGATTGAGTCTAAAAGATTTGCCCATAATGTTCCAATATCATTTGAAGAGTCAATCACTTGAGCTTTTGGCATTGGAGAAAATTCTTCAACGTGGTTTTGTTCCGCTTTTTGATTTTCAACCTTTTCAATAACTTCTTTTGGTTTTTCAACTGTTGCTTGAGTTTGAATTGAAACGGGTTTTTCAGCAGGTTTATGTATAATTTCTGGTTTTGCAACCGGTGAAGGTGGTGTTTTGTAAGCTGATACGTGTGGTATCGCTGAGGTTTCACCATTTTCTAATAGAGAAAGCCTTTTTTGCAAATCTGCTAATGTTGTATTTTCTGTAAGATTAGCTAAATCAATTATGCCAACTTCAAGCCATAATCTAGGATTATTGGTAAGTTTTAATTCTTTTATGTAATTTGCGCATTTATCAAGCAGAGCGACAAGTTGATGTGTTTCTACATTTTGGGTTTGCTCTTTAAGTGCTTTTAGTTGTGCTTCATTTAGTTGTGTAAGTTCAAAAACAACATCTTCTCTACAATTTTTTACGATTAAAAGATTTTTGATGTAATCAAGTAAATTTGAAAAAATTTGTACAGGTTCATTTCCAGAGTTGTAAATTGCATCTAGTGTTTCAATTGCAATCTGTGGTTCGGAATTTATTATTGAATTTGTCAGGTTATTTAATACATCAAATGAAATTCTGCCTAATAATTGGTTGATGTCATCTGTAGAGATAGCATCTTTGCCTCCAAGAATGCTTAATTGGTCAAGAAGTGCGATACTATCACGCATACCACCTGCTGAATTTTTTGCGATAGTAAATAATGCGTCATCAGTGATGTTTATATCTTCCTTGTCAGAAATGTACCTTAAATGTTTTACAATATCATTTGTTGTAATTCTTCTGAAATCAAAGCGTTGGCAACGGCTTTTAATAGTATCCAATACTTTATGAACTTCTGTTGTTGCAAGAATGAAAATAACATTTTCAGGTGGTTCTTCCAATGTTTTTAATAATGAATTGAAAGCCGTGTTAGAAAGCATGTGAACCTCGTCTATGATGTAAATTTTGTATTTACCATAAACAGGAGCGTACAGAATTTTTTCCAAGATGTTTTGTGTATCTTCAACTTTTCTGTTACTTGCAGCATCTATTTCAATAACATCCATTGGTACAGAATTTGTGATATCTACACAACTTTCACATTCTCCACAAGGTGAAATTGTTGGGCCGTTTTTGCAATTTAATGATTTTGCAAAAATACGTGCTGTTGAGGTTTTACCTGTACCTCTGGGACCTGTAAACAAATATGCGTGTGAAATCTTATTCAAGTTTATTGCATTTGAAAGCGCATTTTTGATATGTTCTTGCCCAACTAATTCTTCCAGTTTTTGTGGTCTGTATTTGCGATATAAAGGTATGTATTTTTCATTCATGATATAATTATAGCAAAAGATTTATAAAAAAGGACAGATTATGAACTTAATTAAACCTAAAAATTTAGAAGAGGGAGATACAATTGGAATTTTGGCAACTGCAGGCGCAGTAGAAGATAAAGAAAATGTACTTCGTGCTAAAAAATTCTTTGAAAATAAAGGTTATAAGGTTGTTTTAAGTGAAAATATTTTTGATGAATTCAGATATTTGTCAGGCACAGATGAGAAAAAAATAGAGGAATTTCATAAATTTTTCTCTGATCCTAATATCGACGCAATTATTTGTATGCGTGGTGGATATGGTGCAGTTAGATTAATCAAAAAAATTGATTATGACTTGATTAAAAATAATCCGAAAATTTTTTGTGGGTATTCTGATATTTCGGCTCTATCAGCAATGATTTTGAAAAAATCTAATTTGATGACTTATTGGGGACCTTTGGCTCAAAGTGATTTTGGCGTAAAAAATCCTAATGAATTTACGATAAATTCTTTCTTTGATGCCGTAACAAATAATGAATTGGTTTATGCGCCAGTTAAAGATAAGATTTACCACCAAGGTGATGCTCAAGGTATTTTATGGGGTGGAAATCTGGGAACAATTGTATCACTTTGTGGGCAAGATTTTCTGCCAGACGAAGATTTTATTTTCTTCGCAGAAGATCTAAATGAAGTTGCGTACAAGATTGATAAAATGATGACTCAATTGATGAATATTGATCAGTTTGTGCAATATTGTAAAGGTATTGTGTTGGGTGATTTTTTAGATATGGATAATGAACAATGGTTGGATGAATTGTTTATTGAAATAGGTAATAAATTAAATGTTCCAGTTATTGGTGGGTTTAAAATTACTCATGATGTAGAAAAAATTACTCTTCCTTATGGAGCAAAAGCTCAATTAAAAGAAAATAAATTGTATTTGTTAAAATAATTTATTTTTGAGTTAAAATTATGATATACACTAAGACGGAGTATAAATATTATGTGGGATTATTCAGAAAAAGTTATGGATCACTATAGAAATCCAAGAAATGTAGGTAAAATTGACAACGCTGATGCTGTTGGTATTGCTGGTTCTCTTTCTTGTGGTGATCAATTAAAAATATATTTAAAAATTGAAAACGGCATTGTAACTGATGCCAAATTCCAGACTTTTGGTTGCGGCTCAGCAGTTGCAAGTTCAAGTATTTTGACAGAAATGATTATTGGTAAATCAGTTGAAGAAGTTAAAAAAATTACAAATAAGGATATTGCTGATCAGTTAGGTGGTTTGCCTCCAGAAAAGATGCATTGTTCCGTAATGGGTTATGAAGCATTAGAAGATGCATTAAAAGGTTATGATAATTATCAAGATTTAGAAGATTTAAGAAATGAACCAGAAAAAGCTGAAAAAATTGTATGTACTTGTTTTGGTATTACAGAAAACACAATTTGGGATGCTATTAAAGAAAATGGTATAAAAACTGTTGATGAAGTTACCGCTTACACTAATGCAGGTGGAGCTTGTGGTAAATGCAGAGATTTGATTCAAGATATTATAAATACTTATTATGCAAAAGAAGAAAATAAGCCAAAACTTTCACCAACGCAAAGAGTTTTGAAAATTAACAATATCATTGAAACTCAAATATCTCCAGAGTTACAAAAAGATGGAGGAGATATTGCATTAATTGATATTAAAGATAATAAAGTTTTTGTTAAACTTCAGGGAAAATGTTCTTCTTGTAAAAATGCTACTCTAACAATCAAAAGATTTGTTGAACAAACTCTCAGAACTGCTATGGATGAAAATATCGAGGTTATTGAAGTATGATTTATTTAGATAATAACGCAACAACTAAAGTTGATGAAAAAGTTTTAGAGTCTATGATGCCTTATTTTACCGAAGAGTATGCGAACCCTTCCAGTATTTACGATTTTAGTAAAAAATCATCACGTGCAATTAAAGAAGCAAGAGGTGTTATAAAAGACTTTATTAATGCAAACGACGAAAAAGAAATTATTTTCACTTCGTGTGGCTCAGAAAGTGCAAATACTGCTATAAAAGGTGTTTTAAATTATAACAAAGCTAAAAAACACATTGTTACAACAAAAGTTGAACACCCTTGTGTTTTAAACGTTTATAAATCATTGGAAAAACATGGATATAAAGTTGATTATCTAAGTGTTAATTCAAATGGTGATTTGGATTTAGAAGAATTAGATTCAGTTATCAATCCTGAAACTGCTTTAGTTTCTATTATGTGGGCAAACAATGAAACAGGTGTCATTAATCCAATTAAAAAAGTTTCAGAAATTATAAAATCTAAAAATCCTGATACAAAACTTTTTGTTGATGCGGTGCAAGTTGCTGGTAAAATCCCTATGGATGTTCAAGAAATGGGAATTGATTTGCTTGGCATATCTGGTCACAAATTCCACGCTCCAAAAGGTGTAGGTGCTTTGTATGTAAATTCTAAAACTATGATTACGCCATTGATTATAGGTGGTCACCAAGAACGTGGCAAACGTGCTGGGACTGAAAACGTTCCATATATTGTTGGTATGGCAAAGGCTGCTGAACTCGCTCAGAATGCATTAAAATATGAACTTACTGAAGTTAAACGCTTGAGAGATAAATTAGAAACTAATCTCTTGAAAAATATTTATAATGCGAGATTAAATACTGCAGTTACTAATCGAGTACCAAATACTACAAATATTGGTTTTGAATATGTAGAAGGTGAATTAATTCTTTTACATATGAGTGATTTAGGTATCTGTGCAAGCTCTGGTAGTGCTTGTACATCTGGATCTTTAGAGCCAAGTCACGTGTTAAGAGCCATGAATGTTCCTTTTACTGCAATCCATGGTAGTATTCGTTTTTCATTAAGTCGTTATACAACCGAAAAAGAAGTCGATTTTGTATGTGAAAAAATGCCTCAAATTATTGAAAAAATTACGGCAATTTCTCCATTCCAAGATGAATTAGCTGCTTTAAAAGCTAGAAAGTAACTAATTGTTAACATATTTTTCTTACCCTAGCAAAATTTATTTTGCTAGGGTTTATTATATTTCAAAAGAGGAATAAATAAATTGAGAATTCAATATACTGAAAGAAAATATCAATCAGATAAAACTCGTCCGTCAATGGGTTTTAAACAACCTAATAACGGATATCAAACAACAATCTCTTATAAAATGAAATAACCGAATCTTATATGTCTATATAAGAAAAAAGCATTAGATTATTTTTCAATCTAGTGCTTTTTATTTAGCTAAAAACTCTCGTTTCTGTTCATTATAAAACCACAAAATTGTTGGATAGAATTTAATCATAAAAAAATCTATCCTTTCAATAAGGAGTGAATTATGAAAAAAATT
>SUTY01000001.1 GCA_015152455.1 Cyanobacteria bacterium SIG32 | reverse complement strand
TGAGATACTGTAACACCAAATGATTTTTTAGAGTCATAAGCAAAGTATGCTTGAGCATCTTTGTTTGTATATTGACCGATAATTTTAATTGAGTTTTTGTTAGCACCAACAGTACCGTCAGAACCCAAGCCCCAGAACATACAGTTTGTAGTACCTTCAGGTTCAGTAACGATTAATTCATCAACTTTTAATGATTTATGAGTTACATCATCTTCAATACCAACTGTAAATCCGTGGAAGCCGTTGTTTTCAGAGTGTTTGTAAATAGCAAGAACCATTGATGGAGTGAATTCTTTAGAAGACAAGCCATAACGTCCGCCAATAACTCTGATATCTTTGTTACCCAAAGCTGCAACAACATCCATGTATAATGGTTCACCGATTGAACCAGGTTCTTTAGTTCTGTCAAGAACAGCGATACGTTTAACAGAAGCAGGAAGTGCTTCATTGAAACGTTTAACATCAAATGGTCTGTATAATCTAACTTTAACCAAACCGTATTTAGTACCACGTTTTGCGTTCAAGTAAGTGATTGTTTCTTCGATAGTTTCACAACCAGAACCTATAGCAACGATAACATCAGTAGCATCAGGAGCACCAACGTAATCAAATGGATGATATTGTCTGCCTGTAACTTGAGCAACTTTATCCATGTATTCTTGAACGATATCAGGTACTGCATCATAGTATTTGTTAACTGTTTCACGACCTTGGAAATATACGTCAGTATTTTGTGCACCAACTTTACAGATTGGAGCTTCAGGTCTTAAAGCTCTTTTTCTGAATTCTTCGATATATTTTGGTTCTACCAATTTAGCAATATCGTCATAAGAAATTTCTTCGATTTTGTGAATTTCGTGAGAAGTTCTGAAACCATCAAAGAATTGCAAGAATGGAACTTTAGCTTTGTAAGTAGCTAAGTGAGCAACTAAAGCCATATCCATTTCTTCTTGAACAGAGTTAGCAGCTAACATTGCATAACCTGTGTTACGGCAACCCATAACGTCTGTGTGATCACCAAAAATAGCTAGTGATTGAGCAGCCAACGCACGTGCTGAAACGTGGATAACGTGTGGCAACATTTCACCTGCTGCTTTGTGCATAACAGGGATCATCAACAATAAACCTTGAGAAGCAGTGTAAGTTGATGTTAAAGAACCTGCTGCTAATGAACCGTGTACAGCACCTGCTGCACCAGCTTCAGATTGCATTTCTGCAACTTTAACTTGTTTTCCCCAGATATTTTTCTTACCTTGGGAAGCCCATTCATCAATCCATTCACCCATAGTAGATGAAGGTGTGATTGGGTAAATAGCGGAAACTTCACTCAATGCATACGCAACGTGCGCTGCAGCGTAGTTACCGTCAACTGTTATAGTTTTTCCTGGCATAATACCCTCCTTCTATACTAATAACTGTACTATTCCATGATAATACAAACATGACTAATTGACAAAGAAAAACGCTTGTAAATTTATGTAAAGAATATTGAATATAAAAGGATTTAAAGGTTAAAATTTTTTGTTGAGAGTTTTTAAAAAACACAGAAGGAAATAATCATGAATATTTTACCAATAGCTTTTAACAATCTAACATTTACCCAAAAGAAAGAGATGTTGAATAACAAGACTGTTATTCAACCAAAGTATGTACATACTTTGGACCACGACACTGTAAGTTTTACAGCAGCTAAATTAAACAAAAACGCCAAAGCAGCTAAAGAAGTTAACAAAAATAAAGTTAAAAATGAAGAATCAAAAGAAGTTTCAATACAATTATGCTCAGACATCCATGAAGAAGCAAAACGTCCTACAAATGAACTTTTAAACTTATTAAGACGTGAATTTAAAGGGCTTATAGCATCTGAAGCTCACCCAGAAAACCCAATTCGTCCTGGTGCAAACGGAATCAAAGTTCGTGTAAAATCACCTCGATCTATTAGAGAAAAAGCATTATCTACAGGCAACCGTACGAAAGAAGACATTAAAGGAATGGGAGATGTTGTAGGTGCAAGAATTGTAATGCAAAGTTCTACACAACAAGATTTTGATAAAGTATTCCAAGTACTTGGTTCTATGGTTGAAAAAGGCAAAATCAAAGTTACAGAAGTCGAAAACTATAGATTAACAAGTAAAGACAGCTACGTTTCACAAAAAACATTAGATAAATTTGAAGAAAAATGTACAAAATCAGGACAATATCCTGAAATTAAAAGTAAACCAATTCCAAACGGATATACTGCAATTCATATCACATTACAACTTGACGACGGATTAAAAGCCGAACTTCAAATTATGGGATATGACACTGAACACGTTAAAGAAATTGAAGATTTCTACTATAAATTACGCTGCAAAAAAGACTTCGATCCAAAATACAAACCAATCGAAAAAATAATGAAAGAAAAAATGAAAAATCTTTCAGAATTTGAAAAAGAAGCATTAAATAAATACATTAAAGATTCATACATACACGCAAGAGAACTTCCGCCAAGAAATGCTAAACCTACAGTGAAAGACTTCTTGCCATGGCCATACTTCTTACCTAAAGAATTAAGCTATGTTGAATTATATAGAATGAAAACAGAATGCGATAAAAAAGCAAAAGCAGCTCAAGAAGTCAAAGAAGCAAAAGAAGCTCTAAAAGCTAAAAAGAAATAATTGCAACATTTTCAATGTGATAGGTATGACAGAACATATCAAAAGGCTGAACACTTTCGATTTTAGCACCTTTTTCTGTTGCTAAATATTTCAAGTCCCGAGCTAGAGTTGCAGGGTTGCAACTTACATAAACAATTTTGCCTTTACAAAGTCTTATTGCCTCATCTAAAGATTCTTTAGTACAACCTTTTCGTGGTGGATCAAGGATTACTACATCAAATTTACGTTTTTCTTTTGCAAAAAATTTTGCAGCATCCATATTGTGAATTTCAACATTATTAACTTCATTAGCCTCTAATGTTAGTCTAGCAAGTTCACAAGATTCTTTATTTTCCTCGACACTAACAACCTTTTTGCAAACATCAGAAACTACAATACCAAAAGCGGTTATACCAGCATACGCATCTAATACAGTAGGTGACTCAAAATTAACCTGGATATAATCTTTAACATATTTGAAAATATTTTCTGCACTCTTAGGATTAACTTGGAAAAAAGTATTCGCACCGATTCTAAAAGTTTTATCAATAATTCTTTCTTTGATAACGTCTTTACCAACAAGGCATTCGGATTTTTCACCCAAGATAACATTTGTTTTTTTTGAATTAAAGTTAACACAAACTCCAGAAACTTCTTTAAAATTTGAATAAATAGCTTGCGCAAAGTCTTTTAATCTATCAAAAGTTTTAGTTGCATTAACAACCAAAACAACCAAATTTTTACCAGTTGCAGCAGATGTTCTAATTACAACATGTCTTAAATCACCACTATGTTTTTTCTCATTAAAACCAGAAATACCGTATTCAAAAGCTGAATTTCTTATAAAATCAATTATTTCGTCACAAATTTGAGGCTGAATAGGACAGTGCTTGATATTTACAATTTCATGACTTGCAGGTTTATAATATCCGGCCAAAATCCTTTTTGAAACTTTTGTTTCAGATATCGGATATTGAATTTTATGCCTATATTCCTTGATCTGAGGACTTGGTACAGGATCGTTTATTTTTACATCCAGCCCACCAATTGAGCGAAAAGCATCTTCTACAATTTGTTTTTTTAACTTTAATTGATAATCATAATCAATAAATTGTAACTGACATGCTCCACAAACTTTTTGCATAGCACAGAACGGCTCAACCCTATGAGTAGATGGAGTCATGATTTCTAAAACTTTTGCGTTTGCGTAATTTTTAGTAACCTTTGTTAGTTTTACACGAACTTCATCTTCAGGACACGCACCTTCAACAAAAATCACAAATCCGTCAACCCTTGCAATACCATAACCAAGATTTGAAAAGCCTTCTATTTTTATAATTAATTCATCATTCTGTTGCATAAGATTATTATACAATAAAAAAGGAACAACATAAGTTGTTCCTTTTTATGGTGGGCGTTAGAAGACTCGAACTTCTGACCCTCTCCTTGTAAGGGAGACGCTCTACCAACTGAGCTAAACGCCCTTTTCTTTCGGCAAGATTTATAATAACAAGAAAAAAATTTATTGTCAAGAACTAAATTTAATCTTTTCATTTTCTTTTTATTAAAAATTCTTAATATAAGTATTTTAAATGGCAATTTTATAC
The DNA here is from genome assembly GCA_015152455.1 of Cyanobacteria bacterium SIG32. Taxonomy (GTDB): domain Bacteria; phylum Cyanobacteriota; class Vampirovibrionia; order Gastranaerophilales; family Gastranaerophilaceae; genus SIG32. The sequence continues at coordinate 66,108 of SUTY01000001.1, read as the reverse complement.
AGAAATTTTTTTTATATAGGAGTAGTGTTATTTATTTTTATGTGTAAAGTGTGTTAAAGGAGTATTAATTATGTCAGGAAAAGTAGAATTCGCAAAAAACAACCCTTATGTTTCTCAAGTTGTTACAACATCAACCGGCCAAAAACTTGAAATCCCTACAATGATTGGCTCTCAAACCAAAATCAAAGCTTTAAAAGATGGAACATATGAAGTTACAACAAAGGGTTCTTATTACGGTGCAAAACCACAAACAAAAATCTTAACAGAAGAAGAATTAGTAGCAAGATACGGCGAAAAAACAGGTCAAAATCTTCAAGTAGTAGCATAAAATACTGAACATAATAAATTCGGGCGACACAAAACTGTGTCGCCTTTTACATGCAACTTTTTATAAAGAAACACGTCAGCATAAGAAGAAAGAGAGAGGATGAAAAATGATTATACACTGCGAAGAAAATACTCTATTCAAAGATTTAGAATACAACACTCCTGACGAAGAAATTACAACACACGAGGATTCTGAAAACGAACCTAAAACATTTAGCGCAATTGCACATGACGACGATATTTTGCAAATGTATTTGAAAGACATTGGTAAAATCAAATTATTATCAGCAAAAGAGGAAAAATTTCTGGGGAAAGAAATAAAAGAAAAAAAATCAGATATAGCTAAACGAAAATTAATTCAAGCAAATTTAAGATTGGTTGTAAGTATCGCCAAAAAGTATATCGGACAAGGCGTCTTATTTATGGATTTAGTGCAAGAGGGTTCACTCGGACTAATTAAAGCTGCTGAAAAATTTGACTACACAAAGAACTTTCGTTTTTCTACATATGCAACCTGGTGGATTAAGCAAACAATAATTAGAGCAATTTCTAATCATTCCCGAACTATAAGAATTCCTGTGCATATGACTGACAAAATCAGAAAATATAAAAAATACTACGCAGAATTAAGTTTCAAAAACGGCAACGAGCCTTCTGACAGAGAAGTTGCCGGATTAATGGGTGTTCCTACAAAAAAGATAGCCACAATAAAAAAAGCAATTATTAAAGAACCTATAAGCCTTGAAACACCTGTTACTGATGATTTGAATGTTGGTGATTATCTAGAAGACCATACTTACAATTCTCCAGAAAAACAAGCGCAAAATAACATGATAAAATCTAGCATTCAAGAACTAATATCAACCCTCCCAGAAAGAGAAAAAGAAATAATAACATGCCGTTTTGGAATCAATGGAGAAAAGCCCAAAACACTGGAACAACTTGGTGAAACCATGGGGTATTCAAAAGAACGAATTAGACAACTCGAAGATAGTGCGATAAAAAGAATACGAGATTTAAAAGCCTTTCAACACTTTAGAGAATTTATTGAAGATTGATTAATGATTTTGCAAATTCAATAGATTGTTCGTTAATCTCTCCACCCGCAAGTTCCGCTAGCGCTTTTATCTTATTTTCTCCAGTCAACACATACACTTCTACTTTAGTTTCATCAGTTTGTGATTTTCTGACGTAGAAGTGTTTGTCTGATTTTGATGCAATAATAGCTTGGTGAGTAATCAAAATAATTTGATGATATTTAGACAACGCAACTATCTCATCTGCAACACTTTGAGATGCACGACCAGAAATACCAGTGTCAATTTCATCAAAAATAACCGTATCTATATTATCATTTTCTGCAAAAATCGTTTTAATAGCGAGCATAACACGAGAAATTTCACCACCAGAAGCCACTTTTGCCAATGGCTTTAAATCTTCAGATACATTAGTCGAAATCATAAATTCTACATTATCACAACCGTCTTGAGATAATTCTTTTGGCATAACACGAATTTCAAAGCGTGTTTTGGGCAACTCCAAAAATTCCAACATATCCTGTATTTGCACAGAAAGAACTTTTGCAAAATCTTTTCTAAAATCAGTAATTTCTGAAGCACAATCTTGCAATTCTCTGCGTAATTGTGCTATTTTTTGTTCTAATTCTTCAATATTCTTAGTTGAAAATTCAATTCCGGAAAGCTCATTCAAAAGCGTTTCATAAGTTTTTAAAACTGATTCTAACGTCCCACCATATTTACGTTTCAACTTATCTAATTCATACAATCTTTCCTGCAAATTATTCAAACGCTCCGTATCGTTATCGAGATTTTGACTATAACTATTCAAGTCACTGCCAAGCTCTTTTAAAGTTTCTGAAGCCCCAATCAAAGCATTCTCAAGATCTGCAAGTTTTGGATCATAAGATACCGCCTTGGAAATATTTTGTTTAATTTTATTTAAGCCATCAAGAATAGAACAATCATCACCATTTAATGCCCAATATGATGAACCTGTAAGCTCTTTTAACTTTTCTGCATTTTCTAAAACCTCTAATTCCTGAGCAATTTCCTCATCTTCAGTCACTGATTGAATATTTAACGCTTCAATTTCATTTATCTGGAATTTTAAAAAATCAATTTGGGATTCAGTCATATCGGCTGAGTTTTTAGCCTTCTCCAACTGTGATTGCAATGACAAATAATTTTCAAATAAAGATTTATAATTATCTAATTTCGCGCCATAAGAAGCCTTTCCATAAGAATCCAGAAGCGAAATATGATACTTAGGCTGCATAAAAGCATACGTCTGATGCTGTGAATGAATATCAACAAACAAAGCTCGTAAAGATTTTAAGATATCAGTACTTACTAAAGTGCCATTAATACGTGAACGAACTGCGCTTGGTGTTATTTCTTTTGAAATAATAATTTCTGATCCAAAATTATCAATTCCATTTTCTTCAAAAAATTTTGACAAATCATGCTTGTTATTTTCTATGACAAGCTCAATAATAGCTTTTTCTTTCCCTGATTTTATGACCTCTTTAGACACACGTGGGGCAAAAACAAGATCAATAGCGTTTATTAAGATACTTTTACCTGCACCAGTTTCACCAGTTATTATATTAAGCCCTTCATGAAAATTAGCCGTCAATTCATCTATTAATATATAATCTTTTAATCTTATTTGTTTAATCATACTAAAAGGATACTTCAAATCTTACATGAGTGCAAGAATGTAAAGAAGAAGGCTCATTTTTAAATAAAACAAAAAGACGGCCTTACGACCGTCTTTTTTAAAACTGTATTATTATATCGATTATTTACCGAATAATACTGCTTTAGCTGCGTCTGAAGCTGGTTCAACAGTTTGACCATAGAATAATACTGGGAAGATGTCTTTAACTGCAGAAGCTGAAACTTCACAAGCAACACCATCATCACCAGTTGTACCAGTACCAGCATCACATTCTGTTTGTTGGTTAGGACCAGCAGTACCGTTTACGTCAATGTAACCGTAGCAAGGAGCTGTTTTAGTACAAGATGCTGCAGCAGCGCTGAAACCAAATGCTGTACCATCAGCAAAAGCATAAACTGTATCGATAGCAGTTGTCTGAGGAACAGTTACATCAGCACCATCAAGTTTGTAAGTTGTCAAAGCTGGAGCTGTTTCATTATCATATTGATCAGTAATGTCAGATGCTGTTTGTAAACGAGCGCCTAAGAAATCTGCGATTTTAGTACCAGCATCTGCATCAGCAGCTACCATACCTGAAAAATCTGTGTCATCCATTGCAACATTCATAAGAACTGCTTGGTTCAAAGTTGATAACGCTTTTTTGTAAGCTGTTTTGAACTGTGCACCATTTGTGTTTGAAATCAATGTTGGGATAGTCATAGCAGCAACTACACCAATGATACCTAATGTGATCAATACTTCTGCCAAAGTAAAACCGAATCTTTTTGTCATAATCTTTTCACCTTTCTTTTTTTTAACTAATAAAGCTATGAACAATTTTTTGTCTTTACTAATGAGATTATAGTATCAATTTTTTCAAAATGTGTCAAGCATTTGGATGATTTTTTTAAAAACTTTTTATGCTCTTTTTAACTCGAACACCCTGAAATGTCCATTTGGTAACTCTTTCAGCTCTAGATCATGCCCACAATTTTCACATATTGTTTTTGAAAATTTGTTAACTTTTAATACAAATTCTCCAACTAAAGTATAATCTACTGGAAGATGAACTACTTTATCATAAACAGGTGAACCCTCTACCCATTCTTGGTAAGAAGAGCCGTTGTCATCAGTCTTTGACACTTTTTCCATAGGGTACTTATAGTTCGCCACAACCAAAAAAGCAGTTTTTAAAGGTTCTTTTGTAATTAACCAAGCCACAAACCCATCATCATCTTGATCAATAATTTGTGCTTCACCATCTGTAATGATAGGTTGATTTTTTACAAAAGAATCTATTGCATTAAATTTTTCATAGAACGCAAAGTTTTCTTCTCTAGGCATAGACACTTCTTCGCCAATGGCATGTTCAATACCTCTTTGAGTAAAACTTTCATCACCGTCAACATACATGACTGGTCTTTGCGCAAATTTACCCCCTGGTAAAAATTTATACTTAAACCACTTAAAAAGGGCACCTTCTTCACCAAGTTGTCCTGGATATTGGTCAATACACCTAAATTCTCCGTCCTGGTTATTGTAAGTTTTCAATATAGACAAATAATTACCTTTTTTAAATTTAACATTATAATTTGTTAAATATTGATTATCTTCTGTAATTTTTTCAGGATTTTTTTCAAACTGCGAAATAATATCATTTCCCCACAAAATATCAAAATTCATATCCTCGTGGTATTCTTTATAGAAATTATCCCAAAGCATGTATTCCGCAAGCGTTGCAAAATAAGGAATTTTTGCTTTCATTGCACGATTTAGCTTTCCTAAAACCAAACGAGGTGCCCTATAGCTTATCGGAGTACCTTTACACTCAGAAACAGGGTCAACTACGTGATCAATATGGTCAACACGAAATCCATCAAAATTGTAGTCAGCCTGCAAATCTTTCATGTAATCTATAAAATATTCAATTACTGGTTCGTTAAAATTACCGCTCTCCAAAAATGCAAAATAATATGGAGTTTGGCAATCCAAATTTGCAAAGCATGACACATCTTCACCCTTATAATCAAAATGTCTAAACATTGGATATCCGCCACAATCACTCATTTTGTCATAAATTGGCACCCCAGCAGAACACCAAGCTCCACCAGGCGCAGGCCATAAGCCTTCTTTAATCAATTCTTGAATTATCTCCAATTGTTTTGAAATATTAGCTTCTGTTAATTTCTTATCTGCCTTAACATTTTCTATTTTAGCAACAACTTCTCTTACTTTCTTTTGTATTCGTATTTGAGAATTTTTTTCTAGCATTTTTTCAGAAAAATCTTTTTTATATTCAGACATTTTAGAATCAAATGTATTATAAATATTTTGGTAATATTCGCTTAAATCACCAGCCTCACCAGATTGCTTATAAATATTTTTAATAACATCTAAATCTTCTTCATCAAAAACATCCGACATAATATGCGAAACTTCTTCGACTTTTTTATTCAATTCTTCTTGTAATAATGAGATATCAAACCATCTTGCAATATGAGGATTTGCAAGAACTGCTTTTGAAAAACGACCAGTCTGAGGCAATATATCATAAATAACAGGGTGACCTGCAAGTTGTGCCATTTGAATAAACAATTTAACCTGACCTTTTGCATCCAATCCTGTTAACTCTTGAATTTCTTTATCTAAAAGAGCTTCACTAACCTCTGAACTCTTAGGTAAATACGCACAACCAAACTCTCTAGGATGGAACGGTATTAAATATATTGTTGTATCAAAAATTTGATTACTTAAATTTCCTGTTGGAAGAATTAACAATTGCTTCAGCCAATCAATAAATTTCCCTGCTTCATTTTTACGATTCCCAAGACCTGCAAGGTTAATTAACTTAATATTATGACCTTCTTTTTTAATCCAATCTGAATTTTTAACATTATTACGAGCTAAAACACTTATTTTGTTATTTGAAAATACGAACTTACCACCTTGATAAACGCCATTTTGAATCCATTTTTCCTGCAACGCAAATAAAGTTTCAGCTGGTGTTAATTCATCCAAAGCCTTAAAATAGGGATATGGGAGGTATCCATTTTGTGCAACAAGATCTTTCAAATATTTTTTACGATCTTTTTTTATATTATCAACAGAATATTTTTCTATCAATTTTGAATAAGTTTCATTCAAAATATCAGAAAAATTTTCTTCTTTTTTGCCAAATAAAAAATCAAACATAACACATTCTCCCTATAAGCGTATTAATTATAGCATGAAATCATTTTTTTTATATTAGCAAGAATAATTTTAATATTAGTTAACTGGGTAATAGATTATAAACCTCGGCTATTCTTAAATTGACTTATAGAGAAGAGAGGTGTTAACAATGACAAATTCACAGGCAAAAACTGAAACTATCAAAATAGTTATAGTTGAGGATTTTAAATTAACAAGGGTTGGACTACGTTGCGCATTAAATGCAAATGACGACATGGACGTGGTTGGCGAATCCGAAGATGCAATTGAGGGCTTAAAAATTATTGAAAGAGCAAAACCAAATGTTGTTTTAATGGATTTGGGCTTGCCAGGCATGAACGGTATTGAAGCCATGCTAAAAATCAGAGAATGGTCCAACGATATAAAAATTATCGCACTAACTTCACATGACAGAGAAGAAGAAGTTATTGCAGCATTAAGTTCAGGTGCAAATGCTTATTGTTTAAAAGACATTGATCCTCAAAAACTTGCAGACGTCGTAAGAGATGTAGCACAAGGTGTTTGCTGGATTGACCCAGTAGTTGCACAAATGGCATTAAATTCATTACCTAAAGTCGAAAATATTGGATTCTTGCCTAATAAAATTCAAAGCGAAGGTCGGATTCCGTTAACAGAGAGAGAATTTGAAGTATTAAAACACTTGGTAACGGGGAAAAGTAATACAGAAATTGCGAAAGAACTTATTGTTAGTGTTCATACTGCTAAAGCACATGTTTGCTCAATATTACAAAAAATGTGTGTAAATGACAGGGTACAAGCTGCAGTCAAAGCTGTTAAAGAGGGTATGGTATAACTTAAGAGGACTCTTTAATATTAGAGTCCTCTTTTTTAACCTATTGACAATAAAATATGCTTACGATACATTAATAAGAGTCAATTAAATATTTGGGCCTGTGGCACTCTGCCGAGAAAACGATTGAGTATCGTTTTCGAGAGGTTGGTAGACGCACCTCAGGTCGAAGACATGACAATTGAATATTTGGGCCTGTGGCGAAATTGGTAGACGCACTAGACTTAGGATCTAGCGCAGCAATGTGTGAGAGTTCGAGTCTCTCCGGGCCCAAATTTATAAAAGAACCTTCGCCAAGGTTCTTTTTTTATTAAATATTTTAGAGATACTCTTTACAATTTTGAAATTTAAGTATATTTATGTAATAATTGTTTGGTATATTTATTGATTGAGGGAGAATATGGAATATAAATTAAGCAATACGGTATCTAAAGATGCATTCAGATATGGTTATCTTGTAAACAGAATCGCACCCTTTGTGAAACCATTTATGGGTAGAATTATTTTAAACTTATTGGTAGCCATACCTTTAGGTTTATTAGATGGTGTTGTAGCGTTCTCTATCAAGCCTTATATGGATTTGGTTATTAACGGAAATCCAACTTCAACTTACACGTTCATGGATCAAGAATTACAGATTCAGTCGAGTTTTGCCGCTATAATTCCAGTTGCAATTGTATTATTTGCAATATTCCAAGGGATTTTGAGATACATCAGTTATTATTTAACAACTTGGACAGGCAACAAAATTTCTAATCTATTAAAAATTAGCCTATTTGAAAAATTAACGACATTAGATCCACAATTTTATGATGTTAACTCATCAGGTCTGGTACTAACAAGATTTTTATCAGATCCGGATGCTGCAACCAAGACAATTATTTCAACTCTAAATAGCTTTATTTCAACAATATTTGGGATTGTCGGATTAGTAGCCGTATTGTTGTATAACTCTTGGCAACTTGCAATTGTGGGTGTTACCGTTATGGGACTTGCAATTACGCCTGTTACTTTTATCAGAAAGAAAATTAAAGCGGTTTCTAATGCTTCAATGGTTGTTGGCGGGAACATGACAACAAACTTCAACGAAACATTTGCTGGCAATAAAATTATGACAGCGTATAGTCTTCAACAAGACCAAAACAACAAATTTAAAAAACAAATTAAAGATCAATTTAACCTAACAATGACACTTTGTAAACGTGTAGGTTGGATGTCACCAATTATGTATTCAATCTGTTCTGTCGGTATTGCTCTTGTGTTCTGGTATGGTACTCACCTGATTTTAACTGGACAGTTGACTGCAGGTAGCATGATGTCTTTTGTAACATCATTATTACTTCTTTACAAACCAGTCAAAACACTTGGTAATACTCTAACAAGTTTACAATCGACATTCGTAGCAATGGGACGTGTATTTGAATTATTTGATCTTGTTCCTCACATTAGAAACAAAGAAAATCCAATTCAGTTGAAAGGTTTTGATAAAGAAATACATTTCAATAATATTTCATTTGAATATGAACCTGATGTTCCTGTGTTGAAAAATATAAACTTGAAAGTTCAGAAAAACGAAACAATTGCCCTTGTTGGGAATTCTGGCGGTGGTAAGAGTACAATTGTAAACCTTATCCCTAGATTTTACGACGTTAAAAGTGGTTCTATAGAATTTGATGGTGTTGATATAAGAAACTTTGATTTGAACTCATTAAGAAGCAATATCGCTTTTGTATTCCAAGATAACTATTTATTCTCTGGAACAATTCGAGATAATATTATGATGGGTAACAAAAATGCAACTCAAGCTGATTTGGATAGAGTTGTTAAGATGGCGCACTTAGATGAGTTCATAGCTACACTTGATGATGGTTTAGATACTTTTGTCGGTGAAAGAGGAACAACTCTCTCTGGCGGTCAAAGACAACGTGTTGCAATTGCGAGAGCTATGTTAAAAGATGCTCCTATTGTTATACTAGATGAGGCAACTTCAGCTCTTGATAATAAATCAGAAGCAATCGTACAAAAGGCTTTGGACAACTTAATAGCAAATAAAACAGTATTTGTTATCGCTCACAGACTAACAACTATTAAAAATGCGCATAGAATTGCGGTTATTAATGAAGGTGAATTGGCTGAACTTGGTACACACGACGAGCTTATGCAAATTAATAACGGCAAATATAGACATTTATATGAAATGCAATTTAAAAAACAAGAGGAAATATGCTAAATTTAATTATCAGAAAATGGATTGAACCTTACAAGTTACTTGAAACCATCAAAGAACATTCTGCTATGGAAGATTTTTCATTTGACGGTTCTAACAAAGCTATCTTAAAAGCACATTTTTTAAAACTGTTAAAAAGTGATAAGGAATTTGGCTTATATATGAAAAACGTAAACAAATTCTATCTTTTTGACACAAATTGCAACGTAAAAGATTTGTTAATTAAAACTTTTGATCTTACAGAAAATGATTATGAAATTACTGAAGATGAACACAAACCTTTTGACGACATAGATTCTGGTAAAGCTGAAGCATCAATTATAATGTTTTAACAATCTGTTACAATTAAGCAATTCCCTTTTGAAAAAACTCTTTATATATATAAGAGGAAAAATTTAAGGGGACGATTTTGACTGTTTGGGGTTTAAACAATTGTTATATGCCACAATATCCATCATTTTATAATGGTGGAATAAGTGCGCTATCACCAACTTTTTCATCTTTAGCGTCTTCAATATTTGCATTAGGAGTTCCAAGGTATGATGTTTTAAATGCCAATGTATTTGGATTTACTCCGCCTACAAATTTTTCATATATACCTCAATTAAATAATCCATTTAACACAAATTATATGGGATTATTAAGTTTCACACCTCAGTTTACAATGCCACATTTCTTTTCTCCTTTATTACCAAGTTTTGTTGGCAACAGATATAGTGATGAAAATATTTTTGGATTTTTAACACTACCAAAATCGACTACAGGCACTACACGAACAACAAGTTCCAATACAGAAACAACGAGTTCAAATACTGAAACAACAAGAACAAATACATCTTCTCAAACAAGCAGTTTAAGACAAACTTCATCTACAACAACTGGCAGTTCAACAAGAAGAACCAACTTATCAGGTAATTCTGCTGTAACAAATGCAATTAGCGTTGCAAGATCTCAAATAGGCGTAAAAGAAAACGGATCTTCTAATAATTCTTCACAAATTAATGAATACAGAAATGGAGTTGAAAACGGAGCACCTTGGTGCGCATCCTTTGTTTCCTGGTGTTACGGTAGAGGACAAAATTCACAAAACAATGCAACTTTTGGTTATAGCTCATCTTCTCAGGAAATAAGAGCTCAGGCTCAACAGGCTGGTGTTTATTCAAAAGCATCTTCAGGATACAAACCTCAAGCAGGAGATTTAATGATTTTGAAATATTCTGACGGCTCAGGACACGTTGGGATTGTTGAAAGCGTAAACAATGACGGCACTTTCTATGTTATCGAAGGTAATACAAGTAACCAAGTGAAAAGAATTAGAAGGAGCATGAACACTGAAAAATTAGACGGCTTTGTAAGAATGAACGAATGGTTAGCCGCATAAAGTTCTAATAACACTTTGTTTTAATTCTTCCAACCCGCCTTCATTTCTAATAATGATTTGTGATTTTTTCATTTTTTCATTTTGCGACATTTGTGAGTTTAATCTCTGTTTTGCATAATCTTCATCAAAACCATTCCGCTTCATCAAACGTTTTAATCTCAACTCATCATTTGCATATACAAATACAATTTCATCAAACATATCCTGCATATTTGCTTCAAATAATAAAGGAATTGCAACGAAAACTTTTTCTTCAAATTTGTTTTCAAGGAAAAATTCCTCTATTTTGTTTTTTATTTGCGGATGAATAATTGAGTTTAATTTATCTAATAATTTTTTATCATTAAAAACTATTTTACCTAGTTTTTCTCTTGAAATATCATCATATTCTAAAATATCATATTCTATAAATGCGTTTTTAATTTCTGTATTGTTATGTAGCAATTCATGCCCCACAACATCTGTGTCCAAAACTTTGTAACCAAGAGAGATCAATATCTTTTGGACTTCAGATTTACCTGATGCTATATTACCTGTAATTGCGATCTTACGCATTTTTAGAAATCCTATTTAAAAAGTTTCTTAATTCTTTGATTTGCTGAGGTTTAATTGGTTTAAATTCACCTCTGCGAAGTCCGTCTATTTGAATTGTCGCGTGCTGAATACGTTTCAATGATTTAACTTCATATCCAAAATATTCAATCATCTTACGAATTTGACGATTCATGCCTTGATATAAAACTATTTGCATCATTGTGTGCTTATTATCGGCCTCTAATAAAGTAACATCTGCATAAGCAATTTTACCTGGTTCAATTTCAATACCTTTTGCCATTTGTTCAAATTCGTGCGGATGCATTCTTGCATCAACAGAAACTATATAAACCTTAGGAACTTTAACAGACGGATGCGTTAATTCATTAATTAAATCGCCGTCATTAGTTAATAACAAGAGTCCAGTTGAATCTTTATCCAATCTTCCGACTGGTTTTAAGTTATACATACTTTCTGGCAATAAATCGTAGATTGTTTTACGCCCTTTTTCATCATCACAAGTTGTTATATAACCAGCTGGTTTGTAGAATTTGTAATATTCATGACGAACAGGTCTTATAAGTTTTTGATTAACAAAAACTTTATCTTTTTCGCCTACTAAAAAGCCCAATTCTGTAACTTTTTTACCATTTACAGAAACAACGCCTTGTTCAATGAGTTCGTCAGCTTTACGTCTGGAACACAAGCCAGAAGATGCAATATATTTGTTTAAACGAGTTGAGGACATTTAGTAGCCCTTTCAAATGTTTTTGTTAAAATTTCAGGCATTCTTCTGTAGAGTTTTCCATCTTCATGAAGTGCAACTACATCAACAGAGGCTTCTGTAAAAATCCTGCCTGTATCTTTAGATTTTATTACCTGATGGAAAGTAACCGATAGAGGGTTGTATTTTTCAATCCAAGTTTCGATAATAACAACATCTTCAAGCATTGCAGATGCTTTGTATTTGATATTGATATTAGTAACAGGCAAGACTATATCCTGAGCTTTTAGAGCATTCAGGCTATAACCTTGTTCTTCGCACCACATAACTCTACCCATTTCCATCCAGCGAAGATAAGAACCATGCCAGACAACACTATAAGCATCTGTATCTGCATAAAAAACTTTTTGTTCAAATGTATGTTTCATAATACAAATATTATAACACGAAAGGAGAAAAATCATGCGTTTTAGATGTTTAGTATGTAATTGGATTTATGATGAGTCAAAAGAAGGGACTCTTTTTGATGACTTGGCTCAGGATTGGCAGTGCCCTGTTTGCTTTGCCGGACACGATAGTTTTGAACTTATAGATGAAAATTGTACGGATGATTAATTATTGTTTTTTATTTATAAAAAAAAACACTTGACGATTAAATTTGTTTATTCTAGAATGAACGAGTACCCCCAATTACAGTTCGGGATGTAGCGCAGCTTGGTAGCGCACCTCGCTTGGGACGAGGGGGTCGCACGTTCAAATCGTGTCATCCCGACCATTTAAAACAAAAAGACTCACTTTAGGTGAGTCTTTTTTTTGTTATTTAAACTTATAAATTTGATAGATTAAATCAACATCTTCCTGCGTAATTTTTCTTTTTGGACTATTAAATGGATACATAATACTGGCTTCATCTTTGGAATGACCTAAACCAAGTGCATGTCCTATTTCATGAACCATAGTTGAATAACGCTCCTCTGGAGTTTGTATTTTAGACTGAGTATATAATGGACGATTAGCGATTTGGATATCAGTACGTCTAATAGCACCAGTTACAACATGTGAAGACCCAGCCAAACCTACCGCATTACTTTTATCATAATTTTGAACAGTATCAACAAAATAAACTCTTATCTGCGCAGCCTGAGAAGAAGAAATAAATTTGAAAGTTATTTTGCCATTTGTTGCTTTCGTCCATTCTCCAAACGCTTGTTTCATTTTGGCACTATCTTCATGTTTTGGAATATAAACCATTATTCCTCGTGATACGCCTTGTTTACCAATTATTCTTTTTTCGTCAGCTTGTGAACAAATTCCTTGCAAACCAAAAATTAATAAACATAACACTATTAATATTTTCTTCATTTAATACCTCGCTACAATCTTTTTATCGGAATGTTTTATAAAAACTTTAGTTTACTAAAATAAATATTTACATTAATTAAACTTGCTTATCAACATTGCTTATGATACGATTGCAACGTATAAAGAGAGATAATATAAGGATTAGGGACATTGGATTTTACAACATTAACAATAGAATTACTAGGTAAATTAGCGTCTATCGTAGGTGATTACGGATGGGCAATTATAACTTTGACAATTATCGTAAGACTTTGCATGTGGCCGTTGAATGTTTCTCAACAACGCTCAATGAGAATGATGCAAACACTTCAACCAAAACTAAAAGCAATTCAAGACAGATATAAAAATAACCCACAAGTTATGCAACAAAAACTTATGGAGTTCTATAAAGAACATAAGTTTAACCCAATGGGTGGTTGTTTGCCATTATTAATTCAAATGCCGATATTCATTTTGTTATATTCAGCATTAATGAGTCCTCAATTTATTCAAATGGCTGGTAATGCACCGTTTTTATTCGTAAATCGTCTTGATACAACTTTAAGAGCATCTGCAGGAATATCTAATGACGGCGTTATGGGCGCATCTAAATATGACAAGTTTATTCTTGGTAAAATGGCAACTGTTTATTTACCGGAAGAAACTCTACAAAATGTTAAAATTACAAAACCCAACCAAGCGTTAGAAATTCAAGGTGAGTTGGTTCCAGGTGAAGCTATTGATTTTAAAATCAGTCTGGATAATTTATCTTTGAAATTTAGCCAACTTCAAAATATTGAAAAAGCTGATGTCATTATTACAGACATAAATACAAAAGAAACAGAAAAAGTAACTTTTGAACGTAAAGGTGAAATTCTTGCTGCATCATTCCCATCAGTTGAAGTTGAACAAAAATTCCACTTTGATGTATTGTTGCTTATTGTATTATTTGGTTTGACAATGTTTATTTCTCAAAAAGTTATGATGGCAACTTCAAAAAATACACCTCAAGACCCAACTCAGGCAGCGTTGCAAAAATCTATGGGAACATTTATGCCAATTATGATTATTGCGACATTTGTGATTATCCCAATCCCTGCTGGTGTATTGTTATACCTTGTAACAAGTAATTTAATCCAAATCGTTCAAACTGTTATAGTTAACAAGCAAATGGATATTGAAGAAGCTCAAAAAGCACAAAAAGTTGACGATATTGATCTTCAAAATGCAAAGAAAATTGATAACAAGGAGTAATTCCGTTGTTAGTTTCAGACTTTGATTATGAATTGCCGGAAGAACTTATTGCTCAAATGCCGGCAGATAAAAGAGATAATTCTAAAATGCTTGTACTTAATCGAGAACAACGTTCGATTGAGCATAAGCATTTTTACGATATAGTCGATTTTATTGACGAAAATTCGCTTTTAGTATTAAACGACACAAAGGTTCTTCCTGCAAGGCTTTATGGCACAAAAGAAACTGGTGCAAAAATCGAAGTGTTTTTATTGGAAGCGCAAAGTGAGGGTTCTGATATTTGGTCTTGCTTGATTAAGCCATCAAAAAGAATTAAACCTGATACTGTTATAACCATTAGTGCAGATTTAAGTGTGAAACCAATTAAGCGTTTAGAAGATGACGGTGAATGGCTAGTTGAGTTAATTCATAATGGTGATTTGTTTGATATTTTACATAAAGTAGGTAACCTTCCGTTGCCACCATATATTGAAAGAAGACTTCAAACTGAAGATATCAAAAATTTCGATAAAGATCGTTATCAAACTGTTTATGCAAAAGATGAGGGTTCTGTTGCAGCACCAACGGCAGGCTTGCATTTTACTGAGGAAATTCTTGAAAAATTAAAAGCTAAAGGTGTAGAGATTGCATACGTAACTTTGAATGTTGGTATGGGAACATTCAGACCAGTAAAATGTGAAAATATTTTAGATCACAAAATGCACTCAGAAACATTTGAAATCACTCAAGAAACTGCTGACACTATAAATAAAGCAAAATCTCAAGGTAAAAAAATTATTGCAGTGGGGACAACAACTGTAAGAACTTTAGAAACTGCATTTCAACAATTTGGTGAAATAAAGGCGTGTAAAAGCGCTTCAAGGTTATTCATTTACCCACCTTATGAATTCAAAGTTATCGATAATTTAATAACAAATTTCCACTTACCAAAATCGACTTTATTAATGTTGGTTAGTGCATTAGCAGGAAAAGAGTTTATTTTTGATGCTTATAAAGAAGCTATTGAAAATCGTTACAGATTTTTTAGTTATGGCGATTGTATGTTTATCAAATAATATTTGACATTTATCGAAAAATCCTTAATTTATATGATACAAATATCTGTTCTAACGTGTAGAATAAAATTGAGGGTAGGATATTTATGTTTTCACAAATGATACAAAGAATGCTAAAAAGTGGAGGTCAGGCAGCAGCTATGCAACGTGCTGCGCAAATGAACAGATACGTAGATAATTTTTACGGACCACAAGCTACGCAAAATGCACAGAATTTGCAAAGTATCCAACCTCCGACAAATCCTAATGTACAATCATTTGAAAAAGTATTATCAAGCACACAAAATATTAACAAATTTGGTAGCTTATTACTTAATCCTGAATCTATGAAGGTTAGAGCACAGATTGCAAAGACAAACCCAACAGAGAGCCTGAATAATGTAATAGCACAAGCTACTGCAGTTAGTAGTGCAATTGGTACAACTCAACCCACAAGCAAACACCAAATAATGAATTTGATTGAACAAACTGCAAAAAAACATGGTGTTGACGAAAAATTAGTTAAAGCTCTAATCCAACAAGAATCTGGATTTAATCCAAAAGCAAAATCAAAAGCAGGAGCAATGGGATTGATGCAATTAATGCCTGCGACTGCAAAAGGATTAGGGGTAACTGATGCTTTTAACCCTGTTCAAAACGTTGACGGCGGAGTTAGATATTTAAAATCAATGCTTAAAAAATACAATGGTAACGTAATTTTAGCACTTGCAGCGTACAATGCTGGGCCTGGAGCCGTTGATAAATATGACGGAGTGCCTCCTTATGAAGAAACTCAAAATTATGTAAAAAATATCTTGGCAAATTATTTGTAACAAATAATAAATAAAGTTTTGTAAATTCCGTTAAAAACTATAAAAAAAATGGTATGATAAGCAGTGATCAAGGTTTTAGTGACCAAGTGATCAAGTAATATATTTTAAGGTTGGAAGATCCAACAGAATAGGAGATCGTAGTATGTTAAAAAATGAAGCTATGACTGGCTTTAAGACCTTGGGGGGGGGGTAGAAACGCTCTCCTAGCAAGGCTTTCGGACGTTTTGGGATTATTCCCTCGCCCTATGGGAGAGGGTAAGGGTGAGGGGGCAGCATTTACGTTAGCTGAGGGTGCTACGCACGTAGGCAATTGTGCCAACTATCGCAAATCTGCTTTTACTTTGGCAGAGGTTCTAATCACCCTCGCAATTATCGGTGTTGTTGCAGCAATGACAATACCAACTCTTGTTGCAAATTACCAAGAAAAATCTTGGGGTACTGCAGCTACTGTTTTTGAAAGAAAACTAACTGAAGCCATGAGAGTTATGAATGCTAATGCAACTTTAGCAGGACACTCTACTACAGAAAGTTTTGTTAATGAACTTGCTAAAAACTTCAAAACAACTAAAATATGTGCTAACGATAAATTACAAGATTGTTTTAGTAGTGAAGTAACTTATGGTAATGAAGTTGTTGACATGACAAAAGTTAAAAAAGCTAAACACTTTGGACAAGATGAATGGGGTACAGAAATTATTGGTACACAATTTGCAAACGGTACTACTGCACTAATTGCATATAATCCAAAATGTTCTCAAGATCCTTATTCAAATACAATTACTGGTAGTGACTGTTTAGCTATTCTATATGATACATCTGCAGGTAAAACACCAAACGTTAGTGGTAAAGATTTAAGAGCAAATGGTAACGTACAATCACTTGGTGGATCATCTTGTGCGTTTGAAATAGACGGTACATGTTTTGGTATGCCATTCCAAGCTAATTCAGCACACACATGGAACGCTTGCAATAGTAGTACATATACATCAACAGACGCAGAAGACCAAGCATATATGCAAAAATACGGACTTGACTACTGTTACCCAGGTGACGACTACTTTGCAAAAGCAGCAGAAACATGTGGTGGTACATCTAAAATGGCACAGTTGTCAGATTTAGCTACAATAGCAAATTATTTATATGACACTGACATTGTTGGAGAAAAAACCGACAACGGCTCAAACTATGATGGTAATACTATCGCATTCAACCCAACTAAAGGATCTTCTCTAGGCTTTCCTAGCCCTTCGTTCTGGGTGTGGTCAGGCGAGGAGGGTTCTTCCGCTAAGAGCAGCGCTCACGTCCGCGACTTCTACTCCGACGATACGGTATGGAACTACGACGCCCGCAACCGCAGCGGTGGGTGGGCGGTTTGCTTAGGTGATTAAGCCCAAAATGGTAAACCATTTTGAATGGTTTGATATAATAATAAAATCGGAGTCTATTTTTAGGCTCCGATTTTGTTTTGTTATTTACATTTTTTACCCCTCTCCCTAACCCTCCCCCTCAAGGGGGGAGGGAACAGACTACAGTATTATTCGGGTGATTTTACTTCTTATCCTCAGCTACCGCATACTGATTCACTAAGGGGAGGAGAATTTTTCTTGATCACTTGATCACTAATTTCTTGGTCACTGCCAAAAACCTCTTAATTTTTATAAACAAATCCTTTTTTCAAAAGTTTTTTATAGTAAAATATTCTTATGGAAGTTATTGAAGTAAAACAAGTTTGGCAAGATGTCAAAAAAGAGCTAAAAGAAACTTTGCCCTCTCATGTGTTTGACACTTGGATTATGCCGTTAGAAGCAACAGGGTTTGATAACAACATTTTTTCACTTTTAACAGTTCACCAAATGGCTGTTGAAATCATCAGAAAAAATCATTATGCAAAAATAAAATCTGCTCTTGAAAAAGTTTTGGGAGTAGATGCCGAATTTTCTATTTGTTATGATGCGGATTTGGCTGAAAAATACAAAAAAGAAAAACAAAAAGAAAAAGCCAAGCAGAAAAAAGAAGTTGATAATGACGAGCAATCTAAAACAATGGAAAATCTTGCGCAAATGCAATCATTTTCTAATCTGAATTTGAAATACCGCTTTGATAATTTTGTAGTTGGAGAAAATAGTCGTTTTGCACATGCCGCAGCTTATGCAGTTGCTCAAAATCCTGCAAAAAAATTCAATCCGCTATTTATTTATGGTGCATCTGGACTTGGAAAAACTCACCTTATGCAAGCAATCGGTCATCACGTCATTTTCCACAAACCAAAATTAAAAGTTCGCTATATTAAAACTGAAGAATATGTTAATGAATTGATTAAAAATCTCCAACACGGTGGAGAACGCAACGCTCGTATGGAAAAATTCCGCCAAAAATATAGAAATATTGATGTTTTACTAATTGATGATATTCAGTTTTTGGAATCAAAAACTTATACAATGGAAGAAATTTTCCACACATTCGATAGCTTACATAATAACAACAAACAAATCGTTATTACTTCCGACAGGTTACCAAAAGATATTCCAACACTTCCTGACAGGTTAAGAACACGTTTTGAAATGGGCTTGGTAGTTGATATCACACCACCTGATTTTGAAACCCGTGTTGCTATTTTGAAAAACCTTGCCGAACAAATTTCTATGAAAATAGATTTTGAAGTTTTTGAATACATTGCAAACAACTTTGTTAATAACGTAAGAGAACTTGAAGGTGCATTTAACAAAGTTAGTGCATACGCTGATATTGAAAATACTGATGTAACTCTAGCTTTTGCTAAAAAAGTTTTGAATTGCGAAGCTCACAAAAAAGAACTCTCAATAGATGATATTGCGAAAGCTACGGCTGAATGCTATGGGGTAACCATTGCGGATTTCAAAAGCCCTTCAAGAAATCAAAAGGTTTCTAGCGCTCGCCATGTCGCTGTTTATTTAACAAGAGAGATTACAGAAAAAAGTTTTGAAAATATCGCAGAGTTTTTTAATAAAAAACACACTACAATGCTTTATTCTTATGAAAAAATAAAAGAAGATATGAAAACAAATAAAGATTTAGACAGAACAATTTCTGAAATTAAAAACAAACTAAAGGACTAAGATGTACGATTACATAAAAGGAATTTTAACAAACAAAACAAACAATCCTAAGGGATTTTTTGCAACCGTCGAAACCAATGATGGAGTCGGATATTTGTTGGAAATTACGGCTCGTGATTATTATGCACTTTGTGCTTTGGAAGAAAAATGTAAAATATTTACAGTCCTTATCCATAGAGATGACAAAATGAGTCTTTGCGGATTTTTAAAACGTGAAGACAGGGATATTTTTAATATTCTAACATCTGTTTCAGGTGTCGGAAGCAAAATGGCTCTTACTTTGCTAGATGAGTTTGAATCATCTGAGCTTATCGGTTTTGTTATTGACGGTAACTTTAAAGAATTAACTCGTGCAAAAGGTGTTGGTCCAAAGCTCGCTCAAAAAATTATTTTGGAATTGAAAGACAAATTAATGAATTACAAAGAAACTGAACCTATTAGAATTAATACAGTTACAAAACAAGACTCCCAAGCCATTGATGATGCACAAATGGTTCTTATATCTTTAGGATATGAAAAAGAAGAAATTAAATCCGCTATGTCAAAAGCGGTTACTTCTATAAAAGAAAATTCCTCTGCTGAAGATATATTAAAAGAAACTTTGAAAATTCTTTCAATTCAATAATTGTATAATATTAATATTTTAAAAAGCCTGTTTGATAAAAACAGGCTTTTAACTTATTTTATAATTCTTTTTATGCCAGTAAAAGTATAAATCCAGCAAACACCAAAGCTGGTCCAAACGGCAAATATGTTCTATTATCAGGATCAGTTTTTATGTTTGATAAAATTTCTCTACAACATAACACACCGATAATTACCAACACAATTGAACTTGCAATATATGCAACCATGTTTTCTAACCAACCAAATTTTTGTGCCATCATAAACGCAATTGTATATGCAACAAAGGCTCCAAATGAAATTATAACCATCCAGTTTTTATTCTCAATTTCTTTTTTAATAAATATTGGCAAAATCGCAAGTATTTGCACAATAACACTTATAATCAACAATGGCAACAATGCTTTCCAACCCAATATCGCACCTAATCCTGCAGCGATAAAAGAATCTCCTTCTCCAAAAGCTCTAGTACCAGCCAATAAATAGCCCATTCTTGAAATAATTTCCATTCCAACAAAACCAATAATTGTGCCAAGTAAAGCCACAGTCAAAGGATTACTTACAAACCATTGTGTATTGTAATTAAAATGACCGTACAAAGTTGTGTATTCATATATAATCATGCCTGTTGTTAAAACTGCACAAAATAAACCAACACCAATTAATGCATACGTGTGTACGTCAAATACAACCTTTTC
Organism: Cyanobacteria bacterium SIG32; assembly: GCA_015152455.1. GTDB lineage: Bacteria > Cyanobacteriota > Vampirovibrionia > Gastranaerophilales > Gastranaerophilaceae > SIG32. Next base: position 45,336 of record SUTY01000001.1, on the reverse strand, counting down.
TTTCCAGTCTGTTCCTGCCAAAACAACAAACAAACTTGTAATAATCCAAGCCAATATTGTATTTACAGAAATCCCAAATTTTAAAAACACTAAAACAAACGCAACACCAGTCACCAACTCAATTATTGGGTATTGAATACTGATTTTTTCACTACAAAATCCACACTTTCCTCTCAATAAAATATATGAAAGAACTGGAATATTATGCCACCATTTTAATGGATGCTGACATTTTGGACATTTTGAAGCTGGAAATACAATGGATTCTTCACTTAATGAACGCAATATTACAACATTCAAAAAACTTCCAATACATAAACCAATTACAAACACAAATAGTATTAAAGCTATAACTAATAACATCTCTTATACTCCTATTTTTCTATATTTTTTATCAACAATACATATAACCTGTTTAAGGCTCTTTTTAATTTTCGAGAAACTTGCATTATAGAGATATCCATTTTTTCCGCAATTTCTTTTAATTTCATATCTTCATAATAACTTAATTTGATTACTTCTTGAAAATCTTGTGGCAATTTTTTAATCGCATCAGCAATCATCATTCTATCTTCATAAGAATTTAATACATCTTGATAGTCGCCTGCAGGAATTTTTTCTAACAATGAAACATCATCCTCTTCACTTATAATATATTGATCCAAAGATATTGCATTTCTGTATTTATCAATGTTGAAAACTTCCTGAACTTTTTCAATAGGTAATTCTAAAATTCGCGCAACTTCTTCTGCAGATGGTTCTTCAATTCCATCCTCTTTCATCTTTTTAACAACCGCTGAAATTCTAGTAACCAACTCTTGAATTTCCCTAGGCGCTCTGATAATGCCAACTTTGTCACGCAAATAATGTTTCATTTCGCCTCGAATAAAGTAAGACGAGTATGAAATAAATTTATTACTTTGTTCAAATCGACAAGTTGAAATTGCTTTAATCAATCCGATCGAGCCAACCTGAATTAAATCTTCTATATTTGCCCCTGACCTTGATGCAACTTGATTGGCAGTAAATTTGACCACCCACATAACTTCTTCAATTATTTTCAAATATAATTTTTTTTTCTTCTTTTCATCCTGACAAGTCAAGTAAGATTGAACCAAACTATTTAATTTTTCGTCATTTTTTATCATAAATCTCTCTCATGGAGTATTATACCATGTTTTTATTTTATTTCTAAATTTTAAGTTTACGTAATAATTCGCTGGCATGCATGATTTTTCATGATACAATTTCTTATTATAGGAGTGAGAAAATGATTACAATAAAAGATGTTGAACACGTTGCAAAACTTGCAAGATTAGAATTAACAGAAGAAGAAAAAGAACTTTATACAAAACAACTTGGCGACGTATTAAAATATGTTGATCAAATGAATGAAGTTGATACTTCTAATGTTAAGCCTATGTCACACGCTATCAATTTTGTTAACGTTATGCGTGAAGATAAAGTTGTTTATGAACATACGAAAGAAGAATTAATGGCGAATGCTCCTGAAGAAGAAAATGGATTCTTCAGAGTGCCTAAAATTAATTAGTTTTCATTTGTTGGTTAGGGATATTATTATAAATTTTCTTGAGGTATTTAAAAGATGACAAAATATATTTTTATTACAGGTGGTGTAGTTAGTTCATTAGGAAAAGGGATTATCGCAGCTTCTTTAGGCAAACTATTAAGAGCTCGTGGATTTTCTGTTATTAACCAAAAATTTGACCCATATATTAACGTTGACCCTGGTACTATGAGTCCGTTCCAACATGGTGAAGTTTTTGTAACTGACGACGGTGCAGAAACTGACCTTGATCTAGGTCACTATGAAAGATTTACTGATACAAATTTAGGTAAATTAAACAACGTTACTTCTGGAAGCGTATATCAAAGAGTTATTGATAAAGAACGCAGAGGCGATTATTTGGGTGGTACTGTTCAGGTAATTCCTCACATCACAAACGAAATTAAAGCAAGAATTGTTGGTGCAACAAAACAATTTAAACCGGATTTCCAATTAATTGAAATCGGTGGAACAATTGGTGACATTGAAAGTTTACCATTTATTGAAGCAATCAGACAATTCAAAGCTGAAGTGGGTATCGGTAATGCAGTATCTGTACATTGTACTTTATTACCTTATTTACCGACATCTGGCGAATTAAAAACAAAGCCATCACAACATAGTGTAACTGTTCTAAGAAGTTATGGTATCCAACCTGAAATCCTTGTTTGCAGAACAACAAGAGCTATTCCAAAAACAGAAAAAGAAAAATTAGCGTTATTCTGTTCAGTACCTAAAGATGCAGTAATTGAATGTAGAGATATGAAAAGTATTTATGAAGTTCCTCTTGCATTGGAAGAACAAGGAATGGCTGATGTTATTTTAAATATGCTTAGGGTTGATTCTGAAAAACCAAACCTCGAGGCGTGGGAAAAACTTGTGGATAAAATTAAAAACCCAGCAAAAGCAATTAGAGTTGCTATTGCAGGTAAATATACAAAACTTTCAGATGCATACATTTCAGTTGTTGAATCATTAAAACACGCTGGATATGCAAATGATGCAGCTATTGAAATTAAATGGATAAATTCAGAAGAATGTGTTGACCCTAATCGTTGCGCAGAACTTATGAAAGATGTTCACGCTGTAGTTGTTCCTGGTGGATTTGGTATCAGAGGTATTGAAGGTAAATTAAACGTTATCAGATACTCTAGGGAAAGAAATGTTCCGTTCTTAGGTATTTGCTTGGGTATGCAATGTGCAGTTATTGAGTATGCAAGAAACGTTGTAGGATTGAAAGGTGCAAATTCTGCAGAATTTGATGAGAATGCTCCATATCCTGTTATTGACTTAATGTTAGAACAGAAAAATGTTCAGGCGTATGGTGGTACAATGCGACTTGGTGCCTATGATTGTATTTTAAAAGAAGGTTCAGTTGCAGCAAAAGCATATGGACAAGAAAAAATTTCAGAACGTCACAGACACAGATACGAAGTAAACAATGAATACTTAAAACAAATTGCTGATGCAGGTTTGGTATTCTCAGGAATGTCACCTGACGGAATGTTGGCTGAAGTTGTTGAATTACCACAAAATGACTGGTTTGTGGCTGCGCAATTCCACCCTGAATTTAAGTCAAGACCAGACAAACCACATCCACTGTTTAAAGGTCTTATTGATGCAGCAGTTAAAAGAATTTAAGAAAAGAGGCATTTGCCTCTTTTCTGTTAATAATAGTTATTGACTAATGTCTTTGTTCTTTGTATTCTAGTATATGCAGAGATTTTGGGGTAAATTAAATGGAAGATAAGAGCATTATTAAAAAATTTAATACTATGCAATTTTTAAATTTTGCATTAGGATTTTTTGGATTACAATTTGCTTGGCAAATGAGAATTATTTTATCAGGACCTGTAACCGAAAGTTTAGGTGCATCTCCGTTTTTATATGGATTAATTTGGCTTGCTGGACCATTTACAGGTATGGTTGTCCAGCCAATTGTTGGGGCATTGAGTGATAAAACTATTTCACCATTTGGAAGAAGAAGACCGTATTTATTAGGTGGTGCAATAATCGCCAGTATTGCATTATGGATATTCCCTAATTCGCAAAATGTTGCAGTTGCATTAGAAAGTGCGACAGGAATTGAATTGCCAATTTGGATGGGGTTATTAGTTGCAGCAATTATGATTTGGATTATTGATGCTTGTATTAACGTAGCGCAAGGTCCATATAGAGCCTTAATTCCAGATGTTGTCCCACAAGAACAACATTCTGTTGCAAATTCTTATATTAGCTTGGCAATCGGTTTGGGTTCTGTTGTGGCTGCAGGTATGGCACCGTTTTTAAAATGGGCATTTAACTTCCAAATGTCAATAAACGCACAATTTATCATGGGTGCGTTAGCCTTTACACTTGCAATGCTTTGGACTTGTATAACTATTAAAGAACATAATATTGAAAAAAAAGAGCAAGAAACAAAGGACGAAAATGTAAATTTCTTAACAGCTTTAAAAGAATTTTTTGCAATGTCACCAGAAGTTTCAAAAATCTGCTTAATGCAGTTTTTCACTTGGATTGGAACAATGTGTATGATGATATTCTTTACACAGTATTCAGTTCACACATTATTTGGGGTTCCAGATTTAACAACGGCTAGTGAAACTGCTAATCGTTTGTACGAAGATGCGGTTGTGAACGGTACTAATTTTTCATCAATTTGTTTTGCAATATTCAATTTTGTTTGTTTTATCGTTGCTATTCCAATTGGAATTTTAGCCGGTAAATATGGAAATAAGAAAGTACACATTATTTCTATCTTGTCAATGATCTTGGCTTATTTAGGAATGGCATTTACTGTTAACACTTTTGCCGTTGCTGCATTAATGGGATTAGCTGGTATTGGTTGGGCAAGTATTTGTGCGTTACCTTTTGCAATGCTTTCTCAATATATAAAACCTGGTACAGAAGGCTCTGTAATGGGCATTTTTAATATCTTTATCGCTGGACCACAAGTTTTTGTTTGTACTTTAGTAGCCTGGTTTATATCAAAATGTGCCTTTGATATGGGTGATGACCTTGTAAACTACCACTGGGAATATGCCTTTATTATCGGCGCAATATGTTTGTTAATTGCAGCATTTATAACCAAAACTATTAAAGAAAAATAACTTTATAGAATAGCAAAATTATTTTTTAGAGGTTTTCATTATAACAAAGGAGAACCTCTATGCGTATAAATCTAACAAATAATTTCAACCAGTCTTTTACATCTTTCAAAGTAACCGAACACGGCGCTAAAGAATTAGCGCAAAAATTTGCTCAAAACCCTGAATTTGAAAAAGCCTTTGTTGATGATGTAATTAAACCACTATCATACACCATAACAGATGTTATTTATGACGGAGAAGGTCAAGTAATTATTAATCCTGGGCACAATATTAATGATTATTATTCTCTTATGAACAAAAAATTTGGGTTTAGTCATAATGATGATAAAGCCGTCTTAAGAGATTTAAGAACCGGAGAATTGATTCCTATACAATTGGATTCTGATATTGAAAACAATCCTAGAGTTAACATTAATCAGTTAATAACTAAACTTGATATGGCACGAAAAATTGCCCAACATTATGACGTAAATAATCGTTATTATATGGCGTGTCATTCTCCAAACGACCCTAATGCAACATTAAGATATAACGAAGATAAATTAAAAAGATTATTCACAAACGCATAAAAAAGAAGACCTCTAAAAGAGGTCTTTATATTTTGATTCGGTTTTTGGTATGAGTTAGATAGATAACACAAATCCGCCTTTATCGGCATTTTTCAAGTTATCACCTTCTATTTTTGCTCTTAGATTTTTTATGTATTTATATACATAATCTCTTGGTAAATCTAAAAGAGCTGCAAGATCTTTTGCATAAACAATTTTGTTACTATTTTGTGCAAAATAATCAAAAACTTTTTGTTCTCTGTCTGTAAGAGCTTTTTTGAATACAATTCTTACTTCTTCTCTTAAATCTTTTTTAGGCTCAATCTTTGGAGCTTTTTCAGCTTTTGCAACTACAGCTTTTTTAGCAGTTGTTTTTTTCGCAGGTGCAGCTTGAGCAATTTCTGCTTTTAAGTTATGAGCTGAAAAAGGTGACGGAGCAATTTCTCTTTCACGATCGTAAGCACGTTCTGCTATTGAACTGATTCTTTCACCTCTTGTAATATTCCAATCTTCTTCTTTAGAAATAACTGGTTGTCCTTTTAACACAATATCAACAAGATCATTTGTTGGTTTATCTTGTTCTAATTTTTTCCCTAATCTGGCAGCAAATTCTTCTAATGTAATCTTTTCTAATGAGCTTCTCCATTGTTTTATCTCTTCTTTGCTCAAATATTCAGACATTCATTAATCTCCTTAAACATCTCTTTCACATTATCTAACTTAGCACAAACCATGCCCAAAAAAACAAAATGTTTCGTAACGTAAATTTTTATGCACAATATTTACAAATTGTCATAATTATTAGTCTAAAAATCCAGTATCAAGTAGTTTTTGGACTTCTGAATTCATAATTTTATGTATCGCAGGTATAGTTTTTGTACCATCAATACTTATAAATCCATATTCCTTTTTCATATCGTTATACTGCTCTAAACATTTGTTTTGGTAGATTTCAAAACTTTTATAAAAATCGGTTGAAAATCCAACATCTCGCCCACTTTCGTAAAAGTCTAAGCCGGTTGTTCCTATGATTCTTTTTAACAAAACATCGACAGGCATATCTAAATAAAATACCAAATCAGGTTCTGGTGCGTAATCATAAAGGTTTTTGACCCAATCGATATTTTGACCTCTTACAACGTCACGAGCTAAAGCGGTATAATAGTATCTGTCTAAAAGAACAATAAAGCCGGATTTTAAAGCTGGAATAATTTGGTTTTCTAATCTATCTGCAAAATCAGCGGCATATAATAAACTATATGTTGTCGCATTCAATAAATTTCTATCTTTTGCGTCATCAATTACATCTGCAATCAAGCGAGATGTTTTCCATTCTGAAACCATAACACCATATGACTGATCCTGAAGCGATTTTTTAAGTAATTCCAATTGAGTTGATTTACCTGAACCGTCAGTTCCTTCAATAACAACAAGCAAACCTTCATATCCGTGTTTTGTTTTAAACTTTGCCATTATATCTCAACTCCTTTTGCAGCTAAAATTTCTTTCAACATTCTTCTGATTTCAACCTGTTTTTTATGAATTGAATCTTTTGCATCCAATTTTATAATATCAAATTCATCAAGCATTTTTTTGTATTCTTTAACCACTTTTGTTTGGAACAGTACATAACTTTCAAAAGGGTCATTGCTTAATTTTAAATCCATACCTGCTTCATAGAATTTTGGAGTTCTGTTGAAACAAATTCTTTCCATGGAAGTCTTTGGATCTATATCAAAATAAACTGTCAAATCAGGTTTTATTGCAAAGTTATAAACCTCTCTAACCCATTTAGGGTCAACACCACGAGCAACATCACGTGCAAATGCAGTGTATGCATATCTGTCAGCTAATACAATAAATCCGGCTTTTAAAGCTGGTGCAATAACCTGTTTTAGCCTGTCCGCAAAGTCAACTGCGTGCAACAAGCTGAATGTTCTTGGCGAAAGCATATTTTTCTTTTTAGCCAATTTAGTTGTTTGACTAATCAGAGGTGATGAATTCCATTCAGTGAAAATTACGTCTTTGCCGTTTGACTTTAACCAATCACGTAATAGTGCTAATTGAGTGGATTTACCAGAGCCGTCAATCCCTTCAACGCAAATTAAAGTACCTTCATAATTGTGTTTTTCATTTAGTCTTGCCAATGTAAACCACCTTCTAGCATTGCTACATTAATTCTGCCAAATTTTGCAGATAAATTATCCATAAAGTGTAAGAAATATAATTCAGGTTCCAAATCTTTTTGGTCTAAATCAATCATTGCTCCCCAATCTTCACGTCCGTGGTGTGCCGCAATCATTTTTGCAATACGTTTAAAACCATTCATCATACAAAGTGAAAATCCGTATTGAGAATGGCTGATCCATTCTGAACGAAAGTTTTCATCATAATCAACAATACCTGTTTCTAAGTTAATGGTATATTCAAAAATTTTGCCGATATCATGAAGAATGCAAGCTGAAATCATAACATCTCGGTTTAATTTCATCATAAACATTTTTAAATTGTGTTCTGCAAACTGCACACATTCAATTGTGTGAACCATAAGCCCGCCAATATAATTATGGTGCATAACTTTTGCTGCTGGCATAATTTTAATTACTTCTTTGTGTTCTTCAAAATAATTAAACAAGAAAATCCTAAGTTTATCATCTTGGATAGTATTTATATAGCCAACAAGTTTTTGATAAGTTTCTTCTCTTTGAGTTTCATCTAAACCCATTTTAGCTTCTTTTACTAATTCTAATGCTGAAACTAAACAGTTATTAAATTTTTCATTGAAAGTTGCCGAAACAATTCTCAATTGATTTCCTGTTCTAAATAGTTTACTGTCTAATCTGTTTAATGTTTCTTCCCACAAAATGCAATTTAAAAGAGTATCAGTCTTAGGATCTCTTAATTGTAATTTACCCATTTTAGTGCCAGCTTTTGTATCTCCAATAGAAAATACAACTACTTCATATATTGTTTCAGTATCAAACATTAGTTTTTACTCCTGTTAATAATTTTGTCATTATTCCAAACAAATGAATTGCGAATTTCTTCACCTGTTTTTTCAATTAAGTGACTCGCATTTTCTTTTCTTAATTCATTGAATTTTTCACAACCAGATTGCATTTCGTTTAAAAATTCATTTGCAAAACTTCCACTTTGGATATCTTTTAAAATTTGTTTCATTGCCAATTTAGATTGTTCACCAATTACTTTAGGCCCTCTGGTCATATCACCATATTCAGCAGTATTTGAAATCGAATATCGCATATCAGCCAAGCCACCTTGGTTAACCAAATCAACAATTAATTTCATTTCATGTAATGTTTCAAAATAAGCCATAGCAGGTGAATATCCTGCTTCTACCAAAGTTTCAAAACCTGCTTTTATCAATGCTGAAACACCACCACAAATTACCGCTTGTTCTCCGAATAAATCAGTTTCAGTTTCTTCTCTGAATGTTGTTTCTATAATACCAGCACGGCCAGCTCCAATTGCAGAAGCGTAAGATAATGCAACTTCTTTGGAATCACCATTAGTATCATTATATATAGCAATTAAAGACGGAACACCTTTGCCAGCGACATATTCACTTCTAACGGTATGACCTGGACCTTTCGGTGCCACCATAATTACACCAACACCTTCTGGTGCTACGATTTTTTTAAAATGAATGTTAAACCCGTGAGAAAACATCAAATATTGACCTTTTCTCATATTCGGCTTGATTTGCTCTTCATATACTTTTGCTTGTATTTCATCAGGTATAAGAATTTGAACAATATCCGCCCATTTTACGGCATCTTCAATTGTCATAGTTTTGAAACCGTAATCTTTTGCTTTTTTATCAGAATTACCACCTAATCTCAAGCCTAAAACCACATCACATCCAGAATCTTTTAAATTCATAGATTGTCCGTAACCTTGAGATCCAAAACCAATAATTGCTATTTTTTTAGACTTTATTAAATTTTTATCTATATCATTATCCAAGTAAATCTTAAGATTATCCATATCCACCTCGTCCTATAATTTTAGCACAAATAACGATAAAGAATATTACCGTTTTATATTACTTTACAAAATAGTGAAATGAAAATAGCAATCTAGTTAGTGACAATATTTTCGCCAAATGAAAAGACTTTCAGCACACCTTCAGTTTCTTTAATTGGTTTATAAAAATCTTTTACAAAAACACATTGAGTTTGTACGCAATTCAAACCTCTTAAATGAAGATATTCTTCAAACTTATCAGCATTTTTTGCATATTGTCTGTGTTTTAAAAAGGCGGTGAAATTTGATTTTCTTCTGGAAATTTCACTTAAGGCAAAATTTATAATCTCATCATAGTTAAATTGATATCCGTCGCTTAGTGACAAATCTATAACAAAATTCATATTATCAGAAGTTGTTATTGATAAATATGCAATAACTTTTTCGCATTCTTCTAATACATACCTATTTTTATATTGAGAATTCAATCCTTGTAACACAATTTCTTTAAATTCTTGAGGAATTCTTTCCATTGAAGGTTTATACAATGTGTTTAATTCTGAGTTGTAAAGCCTTGCAACCGCTTTAGAATCACTATCTTGACAAACTCTAAATTGTGTTGAAATATCAGTTTCTGATTTGAAATTGTCCAATTTCCACAAGTTTTCATATGAACATTGTCTAAATCCACAACCTTTTACAAATAAAGAACAAAGTTCGTCGTGTGATTGATCGACGTAAACAATAAACGAATGAGCACCTCTTGCACCGTATTTTGCGACAATATAATCAATTAATTGTTTACCGATATCGTAAAAATTATTTTTGAAAATTAAACGAGTAATGTTTATTTTGTACGGATTCCCCAGGGTTGGTTCAGCCGTAACCATACCTAAGATTTCATCATTATCGAGTAATATATATGATTCAGAGCGAAATCTATATTTTAAAGGTAAGTATCCGTTTAAAAAATCTAACGGCATTTCAAAAATAGCTTTTAAAAATTTGCCATCAGCAGTAGAGCCCAAATAAGGAATTAATTTTTTAATTTTAGAATAATCAAAACAAGATAATTTTCTAATTCTTACCATATTCGTATTTTAATATATCTTTTTTATTTTATCAAGTTTGTGCTAAAATACAATCGTGAAAGTTGCAGTAATAAATAAAGATAAAATAGCTATAAAAGAGACCCCAGATATTACCCTGAATGGTCGTACAGGTGCTATTGTACGTGTTTTAGGTTGCGGTTTATGTGGTTCAGATATAGTCAAATTCATTCATAAAATTTCAAAAGACGGTACAGTTTTAGGACACGAAATTGTAGCTGAAATTACTGAAATAAATTCAAAAACTAACTTTAATGTGGGTGATGAAATCGTAACATCTCACCATATACCTTGTGGTGAATGCGTATATTGTAAAAATGGCAATGTTTCAATGTGTCCACACTTCAAGGAAACAAATATTCAGCCTGGTGGATTTAGTGAGTATGTTTATTTAACCGAAGAACATCTACAAAACGTTGCATACATAAAACCTGATAACTTAACTGATGTAGAGGCTTCTTTTTATGAACCTTTAGGTTGTTGCGTCAGAGCGGTAAAAAGAGCACAGTTAAGAGGAAATTCAACAGCACTGGTTGTTGGTTTAGGTTCAATTGGAATTTTAATGGCACAAGCCTTAAAAGCCTTTGGTATGGATGTTATGGGATGTGATTTAATTCCTGACAGAGTCAGAAAATTACGTAAACTAGGTATTGCAGCATGTAACGTGAAAGAAATGGATCCTAATTTTGAAGCCGATGGTGTGTTTATGACTTCTGGCGCTGATAAAGCAATAAATACCGCATTGAAGCATGTAAGAAATGGTGGAAAAATTTTAGTATTTTCTAGCACTCCAAGCAATTGGGGCTATGCAAATAATGAAATTTATTATAGAGAATTAACTGTTTTGGGAAGTTATTCACCTGCACCTGTGGATTTACAGGATTCGTTGAATTTATTACGTTCTGGACAAGTTAAAGTTGATGGGTTATCAACTATTTATGAATTAGATAATATTCAAAAAGCCTTTGATGATACGATTAACAATCGGATTATGAAGGCTTATATCAAAATCAAGGAGTAATGATGAAATCAATTCAATATTACGGACCTCAAAATATATGTTATGAAGATGTTATGGTAAAACCACCTGAAGAAGGTGAAGTTGTTGTAAAAGTAATGTCTGCATTGACTTGCGGAACTGATGTAAAAACTTTCCGCAGAGGGCATCCTGTATTGATAAAATCAATACCATCAGGATTTGGACACGAATTTTCAGGTATTGTAGAAAAAGTTGGACGTAACGTAGAAAATGTTAAAGTCGGTGACAGAGTTGTTGCTGCAAATTCTGCACCTTGCGGTGAATGCTTCTATTGCAAAAAAGAAGAATACAATTTGTGCGAGAATTTGGACTTATTAAATGGCGCATATGCGCAATACATAACAGTACCTGCTCGAATTGTAAAAAAGAACATGCTAATTCTACCAGATGATTTAAGTTTTGATAAAGCCGCATTTTGTGAACCTTTGGCAAATGTCGTACACGGTGTTGAAAGAACCGAAATTAAAAAAGGTGATACTGTTGGGATAATTGGAATTGGACCTATAGGTTTAATGTTTGCAAGGCTAGCAAAACTGAAAGGTGCAAGAGTAATTGTAGCAGGGCGAAATCCAATAAAACTAAAAATGGCGGAAGAATTTGCACACGCTGATGAAATTGTTGATTTGACCAAATATCCAAATCCTGAAATGATATTTAGAGATTTTTCAGAGGAGGGTAAAGGTATAGATGTTGCAGTGGAATGTGTAGGATTGCCTGAAATTTGGGAAAGAATATTTTCATTTGTCAGACCTGGCGGTACTGTACACTTTTTTGGTGGTTGCAAATCAGGTTCAACAGTAACTTTTGATACAACTAAAATGCATTATGGCGATATAAAAATGATGAGTGTATTTCACCATACTCCAAAATATTTCAGAATGGCACTTGATTACATAGCATCTGGTGAGGTTGAAGTTGAAAAACTTATTACTGACACATTACCATTAGAAAAAGTTGAATATGCAATGCAACAACATATAGAGGGTAAAGCACTTAAATTTTTAATCAAACCAAATGATTAATTAATATATTAAAAAATCATTACAATCAGACTTTTAAGGGATTTTAGTATATAATTTAAAAAGACACTAGAAGAAGAGTAGGGATAGAAAAAGTGAAAGAAAAATATCATTTTATAGCAATAGGTGGAATTGGGATGAGTGGTTTGGCAAAATACTTGCTAGAAAACGGCCACGAGGTTTCTGGTTCTGATATTAATGACAGTAAATATATAACAAAATTAAGAGAGTTGGGTGCTAAAATTTTTATAGGACATGATGAGAATAACCTACCGGAAGATTGTATTGTTGTTGCAAGTACTGCTATAAAAAATTCAAATCCAGAAATTCAAAAGGCAAGACGCTTAGGTTTGGAAATTTTGCATAGATCCGATATTTTGGCAAGAGTATCAAAATCAGAAAAGTTATTTCTGGGTTACGCTGGAACTCATGGCAAAACAACAACCAGTGGGCTTTGTTCTTATGTTTTAGAAAAGGCAAATCTTTTGCCATCATATGTTGTTGGTGGAATTCTTCCTGAGATTGGCACAAATGCTCATTGTCAAAATGGGAAATTTTTTAGTGCAGAGCTTGATGAAAGTGATGGTACAATTGTAAAATATACTCCTAATGTTACTGTCATAAATAATTTAGAGGCTGATCATTTAGATTTTTATAAGAATGGTTTGGAGGATATATTAAAAACATTTGAAACTTTTATCACAAATTTAAAAGAAAATTCTGTCATTCTTGTTAATGCTGATGACGAAGGAGTTAATAAACTAATAAGACGTGAAAATATGATTTCTTACGGATTAAATTCAGCTGATTATCAAGCTAAAAATATTAATTATGGTAGTGAATTTACTACTTTTAAAATTTATTTTAAAGGCAACCTTTTATCTAAATTAAAAATCTGCTTAAAAGGTGTACATAATGTTTATAATGCACTTGCAGTATTTGCAAGTTTACATCAAGCTGGTGTAGAAATGGAAAAAGTAGTTCCTCATTTTGCTACATTTACAGGAATGGGCAGACGTTTTGAAAAAGTGGGTGAATTTAACGGTATAACAATATATGATGATTACGCACATCACCCTACAGAAATCAAAGCTACTATGTCAGCAACTAAAGCGTTTAAAGACAGGAATATTATAGCAGTATTTCAACCTCATAGATACACACGTTTAAGTAACTTATGGAGTGAATTTTTGGATGCTTTTGATGGGGCTGACAGAATTATCGTTACTGATGTTTATGCAGCTTCCGAAGATCCTATAGAAGGAATAAACTCAGAAAATTTTGTTCAGGAATTAAATAAGAATTATTTAGCAGAACATTTGCCTGGCGATATGAAAACCGTAGCCCAAAAACTTTTGCCTACACTTAAATCTGGTGATATAGTTATAGGCTTAGGCGCAGGTACAATTACAAATTTAGGAAAAGAACTCTTGACTTTGGAGGCTACAGCAATTGGAAAATAATTTTAACATTTCAAACCTTACATCTTTTAAAATTGGTGGAGAAATAAAAAAAGTATATTTCCCAACCACAGTAGAAGAATTTATTGAAATTTTAAAGAAAGAACCTGAAGCGCGAGTTTTTGGAAATTTATCTAATACGCTGGTTTCGTCATTCGGGTATGATGGTACATTAATTGTCACAACTAAGATGGACAACATTGTAATTAAGGGTAATAGAGTCGTTGTAGATTGTGGAGTTAAAGGTCCTAAACTGGCTCAAACAGTTGCTGAAAATAATTTGAGTGGATTTGAATTTATGATAGGTTTTCCTGGTTCCATTGGTGGAAATATTTGTATGAATGCCTCTGCTCACGGTCAATGTATTAGTGACAAATTGGTTTCAGTAAAAATTTATGATGGACAAGATGTTAAAACATACTCAAAAGCTGAGATGGAATTTGCGTATAGACATTCAATTTGTATGGATAAAGATATAATTGTGCTAAGTGCTGAATTTGAACTTGAATCTAAAAACGCAGAAGAGATTAAAGCGAAGATGCAAGAGAATTTAGCATTTAGAAATTCTCATCAGCCATCAATGGCTCTACCGAATTGTGGAAGTGTTTTCAAAAATCCTCCTGGGGATTCAGCTGGCAGATTACTCGAATCTATTGGCGCAAAGCAAATGTCTGAAGGTGGAGTTCACGTTTGGGAAAATCACGCAAATTTTATTATTAATGATAAAACTGCAACTTCATTAGATGTTTTAAGATTAATGAATAAAATGTCAAATGCTGTTGAAAATAAATATGGTATAAAATTAATTCCAGAAGTGAGATTTCTGGGAGGCAACAATCAAGAAGAGGTTGAATTATGCAAGAATTTAAAAATAGAATCGATAAAAAATCTAAAATAGCAGTACTTTGTGGTGGAATGTCTTCTGAAAAAGAAGTATCAATGCGATCTGGAAAAGGCTGCTATGAAGCCTTAAAACGTTTAGGTTTTGATAATGCTGAATTGGTTGTTGTTGATGAAAATATTTCAGAAACGTTAAAAAAGGGTAATTATGATTATGCATATAATGCATTACACGGCAAATATGGCGAAGACGGTTGTATTCAAGGTATATTAGAAATCTTAAAAATTCCATATACTGGTTGTGGTGTTATGGCAAGTGCGGTTTGTATGCATAAAGAATACACTAAACGCATACTTTCAACTACAGATATACCATTAATCAAATCCGTTTATGTTCAAAAAGGAGAAGATGTCGTTGAGAAAACTAAAGGACTAAAATATCCTCTAATCACAAAACCAGTATGTGAAGGTTCAAGTTTTGGAATGACAAAAGTTAATACACCTGATGAATTACAAGCTGCTTATGAAGAAGCTGCTAAATACAATCCTGATGTTTTGATTGAAGAATATTTAGTTGGTGTTGGTTGTACTGTTGGAGTTCTAGAAAACGAGGGCAAGCCTTTTGCAACTGAGATTTTGGAATTAAGACCTAAAAACGAATGGTACGACTATGAAGCTAAATATACCAAAGGAATGACTGAATTCATTCTGCCAGCTGAATTGTCAGAAGAAATGACACAAAAAGTCAAAGACTTTGCGGTTAAGGCTTATAAAACAGCTGGTTGTAGTGGAGTTTCAAGGGTAGATTTTCTTGTTGTTGATGATATTCCTTATGTTTTAGAAATAAACACTTCTCCTGGTATGACAGAAACTAGCGATTTACCAGCTCAATCAGATGTTATGGGAATCAATTACGACAACTTGGTGTTACTAATTTTAAATAGTGCAGGACTGAATAAATAATGACAGAACAAGAATATGAAAATGGCGAAGAGCTATTAAAGACAAAACAAAAAGAACGAGAAATTAGAAAAGGACAAAAAAAACAAAGTTTTTTAAAAAGCCTTGTGCGATTTTTTACAGGAATAGGCATTATAGCAGGAGTATATTATTTTTCGACTTTACCAGGTTGGTATTTGAATAGTGATGCCTTTATAAAATGTAAACCTGATGTTATCAAAATTGTTAACAATAAGATAACAAAAACTCAGAAAATACAAAGCGTAATGAAAGAAGTTGAAGTACCAACTATCCCAATATTTTTGGCACCTTTGGACAGTCTTAAAGAAAAATTATTAGAACTACCTCCAATTGAAGAGGTTTATGTAAGACGTTATGCGTTTCCTGCCAGAGTACAATTAATAGTACGTGAAGCAACTCCGACTATAACTATTTCGCCTGATCCTAACGTCAAACCTATTGCCGCATACACAAAAAACGGACGTTTTATTTCTGGACCTGATTATTTACCTTTGCCTGAAGAATATAAAACTATTTTAGTTTTGTCATATGGAAACAAGGGTGATGATTATTCAAAATGGGATTTAAAACGACTACAGGAAATTGAAAAAATGACTCAATATGTAGAAACTCTTTCCAAAGAAAATGTTGAATATATTGATTTGAGAAATCCTAAAGATATTTATATCAAAGTAGAAACCGCTCTTATTCGATTAGGTCATATTGATGACGGACTTTATGATCGAATTAAACGTATTCCTTCTATCTTGCCTCAAGTTAAACAAGTAAAAGGCAAAGTTAAATATATAGATTTAAGTTGGGAAAAAGTAAATTATCTAAAAATGGAGTAACAATAAATGAAAATAGCTATTGCACAAACAAAATATAAAACAGGGGACTTCGCTTTTAATTTTGAACAAATTATCAAATATGCTGAAGCAGTTAATTGTGAATTGATTATTTTCCCTGAATGCGACATTGAAGAACTTGGTGGCAAAGACTTAGCTTATGATAAAAAATGCCAAAGCGAGCAAGTTAATTTTTATGAGCAATTAGCTAACAAAAATTATGAAAAAGCTATTTTAATCGGTGATATACTAATCCAAAATGGTGAAATTCAAATATCTGAAGATGGTTTTTTCGATATCAATGACAACTCTGTTTATGTTGATAGTATTTATAGAGATGATGTCATTTGTGACTTGTATGTATTAGCTAAAAACAAATATTTTGTCAAAGAAGATTACTTCAATTTTATTGATAGCATACACACAAGAAATGACTTTGTATTTATAAATTCAGTATGTATGGCTGATCAAAATATTTATGCAGGTGGAAGTTTTGCAAAAAACAGAGAAAACGAACTTGTTTTACATCTACCTGAGTGCGAAGAGTATTGCACAGTTGTGGACTTTGATAAACCAATTGAATATAGAGAAATCCCAATTGAAGAACTTATTCACAAAGTAACGACTTTTGCATTGAAAGAATATTGTGAAAATACCGGAATTAAACAAGTTATTTTAGGATTGTCAGGTGGTATTGATAGTGCTTTAGTTGCAGCTTTGGCTTCTGATGCTATAGGACCTGAAAACGTATTAGGTATTATGATGCCAAGTATGTATTCATCACAAGGCAGTGTAACAGATTCTATAGAATTGGCTCAAAACTTGGGTATAAAAACAGAAAAACACTCAATTACACCTCTATTTGAAAATTTTATGAATGAAATAGCACACGAACGCAATGGTGGGCTTCCTGAAGAAAATCTGCAAGCAAGGCTTAGAGCTCTTATTTTGATGTATTTTTCAAACAGAGATAATAGATTGTTATTAACAACCAGCAATAAATCAGAATCTGCAATGGGGTTTGGCACATTGTATGGGGATTTAGCTGGAGGCTTAAATTTGATATGCGATTTGACAAAGACCAATGTATATAAATTATCTAATTACATAAATCGAAATGGTGAAATTATACCTCAAGCAATTATTGATAAGGCTCCGTCTGCAGAGTTGCATCCAAATCAAAAAGATCAAGACAGATTACCTCCTTACGAAATACTTGATGATATTATCGAAATGTACTTAGAACAAAATAAACCACTTGATGAAATTTACGCCAAACATAACAAAGAAATTGTTGACGAAGTTGTGAGAAAAATATATAGTTTCCAATTTAAACGCAAACAGTGTTGCTTAGGTGTAAGATTGACAGAACGTTCTTTTGCCGGTGGAGTCGATTTACCTATAATGCAAAGGTTTTATTAATATGAACTATCAAGAAGCTATTCAACTTTTAACAAGTCAAGGTAAATTCCATATCCAATTGGGGTTGGAAAGAATTTCTGCAATTTTGGAATTGCTAAACAATCCACAAGACAACTTAAAATGTATTCATGTTGCTGGGACAAATGGGAAAGGTTCAGTATGCTCAATTATTGCAACTGTTCTTCAAGAAGCTGGCATGAAAGTTGGGCTTTACACAAGTCCTCATATTTTGGAATACACAGAACGTATAAAAATCTCAGGCTTGGAAATATCACGCCCTGTTTTTGCAAATTATATAGAACAAATTTGTCAAATCGCAGATGAAAACGAAATTCATTTAACAGAGTTTGAAATTCTTACTGCAGTAATGTTTAAATATTTCTCTGATGAAAATGTTGATGTGGTAGTTTTGGAAACTGGACTTGGTGGAAGATTTGACGCTACAAACGTTATAAAGTCTAACCTTTGTGCAGTAATTACTCATATTGATTTTGACCATACAGAACGACTCGGAAAAAATTTATCACAAATAGCCTATGAAAAAGCTGGAATTATCAAAGAAAATTCTACAATTATAACTGCAGAAGGTTATGAAATCTTTCGTGACGTAGCCGACGAAAAAAATGCAATGTTTATGATAATTTCACCATTTGAAGATATTACAAATCTTTCTTTAAAAGGTATGCACCAACAAGAAAATTTATCGTTGGCACTTGCCACAGTGCGTTATTTATTCCCTAAAATATCTGAGGATACAATTCAATATGCACTAACGAAAGTTGAACATCCATATAGATTTCAATTCATTCCAGAAAAAAATATGATTATAGATGTTGCTCACAATCCAAATGGAATAAAGGCACTAAAGGAAAATCTTGATTTTTACTATTCGGATAAGTATAAGCGTTTTATTTTCGGATGTTTGAATAATAAAGATTACAAATCTATGATAGAAGAATTATTTGACGGTCGAGATGAAATATATTTTTATCATTTTAATTATCCAAATTCTGCAACAATCGAAGAATTACAAGCCGTATGTGAATATCCATCACAAGAATACACTGAAAAATTCGATTATTCAGATGGGAAACTAACCGTCATCTGCGGTTCATTTTACATGTTAAAAGAACTCTTGGAAAAAATTTGAACTTGAATTACAAGTAAATTAATCATTTTTTCCGTTTGAAATCATTTCCTCAATCAAATTGTTCAATCTTGCTGGTGAAAATTGTGAACAACTATTCCAAATAAGAGTTGATTTAGGTTCTTTTATTGATGGACTTGGATAATTACAACTGCAATATCCTTTCAACATATTTTTTGAACCGTCAACATAAGAGGTAAAATGAGAACAACAACTACAAATTTTTAAAATAAATCCATAGTCCTCTAGCTTTGATTTTAACTCTTGAAGAGCATCCACCATTCTCAAATATCCGCTTGTTGTATATTTTTTGTTTTTGAAAATAAATCTAACTTTAGAAAGTTCTTTGTCTGAAATAAATTCTAACTTACAAGGTAAATCTGTTTTTCCTGTAAATACAACAACATCTATAGATAGTTTTTCTTTTTCATTAACTCGACCTTCTGTACATTTTAAAATCATTTTTCTAACAGGAGGTAAATTTTTGATTATATGTCCAATTGAATATATTGGATATAAAAACAATAATCCAAGCTCTTTTAGTGATAATTTTGAATTAATAATGCTAATACCAAAACCTACCAACAATATAATGAATGTTAGCAGTACAAATTTAAAATCTACAAAAAAGTAATATTTATAAGAGTGTTTCATCAAACCCAAATAAATTAATACCAAAAGCCAAAAATTTGGCGCTATTAAAGAAAATGCATGCTCAACAAATACAAAGTTTGGAGTAAAAATCTTTTTAATACAATTTGCAAAAAGTGTAATTCTTTGCGAAATTCTTGGGCGTCTAAATTCATAAGCGTCAGGACTTACTACTGTTTGAATATTAGGATTGTATGTACACTTAAACCCAATTTTTGATAACAATAAGCTATACTTAAGTTCAGAATCAATATCTTTAAAATCGACTGCGCCTATTGAATCTACTATTTCTTTTTTGATTATGAACAAACCTGAATCAGCTTGTGCTGCTAATCCAAACAAAGAGCGAGCTCTACGAATAAAATTCATGTGATATTTTTGATAAGTTACTTTTATAGAGTCAATTATATCAAGGTTGTCAGTCGGAACAATTGTTTCACCGCCTAAAACAGAGTTTCTCACCAATGCGGAATTTACAGTTGAAAGAAAATCATTAGAAATTCCTCTATTACCATCTATAAAAATGTAAGAACCAATCCAACCATCTTGTGCTAACTGTTGTAAAAGCAATGAAACAGCCTGATCTTTACCTAAAGTGGTATTGCCTGTAAAATTTACAACATTAACAAATCTGTTATTTTGGAATATAATCTCAGATCCATCTGTACAATTATCCAAAATCGCATAAACTCTAAAACAATCAATTGGATAATCTTGCATTTTAAATTGCTCAATTAGAGCTTCTAAACTAGCCTTATTATTATGAGAGTAAATAACTACAGCTAAATTTTCCTTATCCTCATATTGAGAATATTTTTTTTCTGTTCTAAAAGGTTTATCACATAAGTTTCTCAATGCTAATGCAAGAAAATATATTGAATAAACTGCTACATAAATATACAAAATATCTAAAATGTATTCCATAACTAATCCTTCCTTACAAATATTTTAGTTAAAACCAACTTTTTTTTCCATTTTTTGTTAATAAATGTAATGGTTTTATAGTTTTTATTAAAACTTTAACTTTATTTTGACTATACAAATAATTAAATATTTCGAGTGATAAATAGTTATAAAGAGATATTCATAATATTTACAAGAGGAGTTTTATGCTAAAAAAGATAATAATAACAACACTTTTACTTATAGTGAATACAGGAATTGCTTTCACACAAAACTATGAACCTGATGAAAAATTAAACATCTCAGTTTATGAAAAAATAAATCCTGCAATAGTAGCAGTTGATGCACAATTATCAGATGGAATGTCTGCAGGAACTGGTTGTATAATATCAAAAAACGGCTTAATACTAACAGGCTCACATGTCGTAGAAGGTTGCGAAAATGTAGATATTACAACATATAATGGAGAAGTTTACAAGGGCAAAGTAATTGCGATTATGGATCAAAATAAAGATTTAGCATTAATAAAAATCGAGCCTAAAAAACAATTAAAAACCGCAACTTTGGGAAATTCTGATGATATAAAAGTTGGTCAAAAAGTTCTTACGATAGGGAATCCATTTGGATTTTCAGGAACAATGACTCAAGGTATTATTTCCAGAATTGATTACGTGAAAAAAAGAATCCAGACTGATGCAGCAATCAACCCTGGTTGTTCTGGTGGTCCATTACTTAACACTTCAGGAGAAATTATTGGGATAAATCAATCAATTTATAATCCTGATAAAAATATATCAAATATTGGAATAGGATTTGCAATACCAATCAATGATGCAAAGTTTTTCATTTCAAAGGAACAAAATAAATTTTAAATTAAAATCAAAACTTAGCAAAATTTATCTTTTATGTTATATTTTTTGTATGATAGATTTTTTGGGATTGTGCGTACAAAATTTTATTAAGTGCTTAAAATACCTGTTTCAACGGCAGGTTAGATTTTCCTGCATTATAAATCAGGCAGCATCTATAAGCTATGATTCTTTGACAATTTCATTAACAATTGCATTTATAGCCGCTGCAGTTATTGCAATTCAGGTATCCAAACAATTTTTAATGACTGGCGCTGAAACCTATATCGGCGGAACTATAGCAATTGTCATGATTAGGGAAATTGCACCAGGATTTGTTGCACTTGCTATAGGTGCTAGAGCAGGAACTGCAATATCTGCCGAAATTGCAAATATGCAGGTAACTTCTCAAGTAGATGCTATAAAAACTCTAAAAGTTGACCCCATTGGTTATTTCTTTACACCTAGAATAATCGCAGCTGCTTTTACTGTTCCTATGGTTGTATTTTTAGCTGAAGTCATAGGGATTTTAGGTGGCATGTTCGTATCTGCAAACACTATTGACTTACATCCTGCAAGATACATGAATTCAGTTTGGCTATGGTTATCCACTAAAGACATTTTTATAAGCCTGTTTAAAGGATTTATTTTTGGTGGTTTAATTGCTCTTGTTTGTTCTACACAAGGATATGAAACAAAAGGCGGAGCAAAAGAAGTCGGGCTTTCTACAACACAGGCTTCTATAACAACAACTGTTTATTTGCTTATTGCCGATTTTTTAATTAATTTAGCTTTCTATATCGCTTAAACCAAATATTTTTGAAGAGTATTTTTATCAAAAACTTCTACACTATTTTTAGAGTGGATAAACACCATGCTGCTAATAAGAGATTTTAAGGTTTCAAAGTCTGAAAACGCCATTTTGTTACGCAAATCTTCCATATTATTTGCTAAAAACTCCATAATAATAGTCTTACCTTCAAAAACAAGCCCTGAAAAATAATCAAAAGATTCTTTTGTTTTGATACCTTCTAAATAAATAATATCTGGAGATTGGAATTCTATAAATCTTGAAGCCTTATCCATATTAAAACCAATATTTTCATTCAATTCGCATTGATTGACACCTTTTAAAGTATATTTTGCAATACTTTCAAGGGTCATAATATTTTTAGCATTATTTTTGGCAGCCTCTAACAAAAGTGAATAAATCACGTGGGTTTTCCCACTTAATGGAGAGCCACAAACCAAAATTATACCAGGCTCAGACAATGATTTTTTAACTGATTTTAGATGAGCGTCATTTGTAATAATTTTATTCAATGCATGAGGCGGTTTATATATTTTCAAGAAAATTCTTTCACCCATAATTGTAGGGAAAGTTGAGATACTTGCAACTAACTGCACATCATCAACTTTAAAATTCAATTTCCCTAATTGTGGAACCTCAGAAACTGACGGATCCAATTCAGCCAGAGTTTTCAATTTTGCAACCAGTGAAGATATTAAAACATTAGGAATTACACCTTTATTATGCAACTCACCACTTTTTTTGAAGTTAACTCCAAACCCCTCATCTTCGCCTTGGAAAGTAACTTCATGAACATCTTCCATAATTGCTTGTTTCAAAATTGCTCGGATAATTTTTTGGATATGATTATCACTCAAATCCTCACTATGCAACTCATCACGCCAATCAAATCCTACATTTGAATCTGTATAAATTTCGCCAACTGTACTATCAGTTTTATAATATTCTTCAATTTTTTTGATAATTCCAGGCTCAGAAGAAATTACAGGCTCAATTGAACATTCAGCTGTTTCTATAATTTTATCAATTGCAAATAAATCCAAAGGATCTGCCATTGCTACAGTTAAAGTATCTTCTATTTTAAACAATGGAATTATACGATAACGCCTTGCATCTGAGTAACTTACAAATTTTAAGCAATTCGGATCCAGAGAATAATCTTCTAAATTTACATAAGGTATATGCAACTTAGCTTCTAAAAACTTTAATAAAGTTTCTTCAGTTATCACTCCTGAGTTTATTAAGGCTTGACCGATATTAATATTTTGGGCATTAGAGATTTCTTCAGCCTGTTCAATAACCTCATACTGAACCAACCCTGCTCTAACTAAGTCATATTTCAATTTTTCAAGAGTTTTATTAGTAACTGTTTCCATTATTCGCCCAAATATTGTTTAACTTTGTTCACCACATCATTCAAATCAAAAGGTTTTGTGATATATTCATTCACACCAGTTTCTTCGCCGATTAGTTTATCTTCTTCCTGTGAACGAGCAGTAACCATCAAAATCGGAATATCTTTGTATTTATTATCGTATTTTAATAATCTACTAATCTTGTAGCCGTTAATTTTTGGCATCATAACATCCAAAATCATCAAATCCGGCACTAATTCTTTTGCCAATTTCAATCCATCTTCGCCATTATAAGCACAGTAGCAAGCATAATCAGAAGCCTCTAATACAAACTTAAGGCTTTCTACAATATCTTGTTCATCATCAACAATAAGAATTTTTTTCATACACGTCCCCTATTTATTACATTATAGCACACGTTCTCGGAACTTCTAGTTTGTTAAAATTTGTTAATGTGCTAATAACACTTTTGCTTCTGCTACAGGAATTGCAAAATAGAATTTGGAGCCTTTTTCTAATTCACTGTCACACCAAATTGCACCATTATGTGCTTCTAATAACTGTTTAGCAATTGGCAAACCTAAACCTGATCCGCCAACCTTTCGAGAAAGTGAATTTTCGATTTGTGCAAATTTATCAAACGCACGCATCAAATCTTTTTCCGCAATACCAATTCCCTGATCTTCAACACAAACAACAATATATTGTCCTGAAAGTTTTTTCAAATCTTCTCTAAAACATTCGTGTGATACCAATTGAGTTGCATCAGCAATATGAGATCTAATTATTATTGTCTTACCTTCTGGAGTGAATTTAATCGCATTAGAAACCAAATTTGTCAAAACTTGCTCTAACCTTTGAGCATCAGCGAAGATTTCAGGCAAATCAAGAGTTTCTTCTGCTATCAGATTAAGCCCTTTTTCTTTCGCTAAACCAGACAACGACAACATAACATAATCAATTACAGAATGAATATTTATATTAGCAAAATGATAATCCATCTTACCAGCTTCGATTTTAGACAAGTCTAATAAATCATTAATAATTCCGGAAAGCCTTTGCACATTGCGTTGAGCCATAGAAAGAAATTTCCCACCAGCTTCATTTAACTCACCACACTTGCCACTTGTCATAATATCTAAAGAGTTTTTGATTGCGGTAAGTGGGGTTCTTAATTCGTGAGAAACAATCGAAATAAATTCCGATTTTAACCTTTCTAATTTTTCGAGCTTCAAGTTTGTTTCTTTAATTTCCTGATAAAGTGTTGCGCTTTTTAACGGTAAAGAGACTTGTTGTGCAATGGTTTGAAAACAAGTTGCATCATCAGACGTAAAAGGGGTTTCTTTAAATATTTCAATGCAACCAAAGAAATTTTCACCCAAGCTGATTGGTGCAAACATATTATCATATTGAAACAATGAAAAAGTAAATCTATTAGCTGGGTATTTTACATTTTTAACCACTTTCAAAGATTCTGCATCAATTTCAAATGGAGGAGTTTTATCCTCAAATAAAGACTTGTAATTCAACACAGTTCTGACTTTTATTGCACTCAAAAGTTCATCTGAAATTTCATATAGAGAATTTAAAATTAAAACAGGTTCACTATCAGTACACAAAGTACAAGTCAATCCAAAACTTAAAGACTTGTCTAAACCCTCTATCATGTAATCAATTAACTTTTTCTTATCTAAAGAACCTGCAAACTGGGAACTTGTACTGTACAAAACATTTAATCTGTACAAACTATCAGCTAAGTTTTTGTTAGTATCAGACAATTGTTCCAGTGAACTCTTTGTTTTTAAATTTACACTAACAGTTGCTAAAATTAATCCTTCAGACATATTCTCAGTTAAGAAGGCATTTGTATATTTCAATAATTCCTGATCTGGACTATGCAAAGATGTCAACAAAATTATAGCCGAAGTTGGCTCAATAGATTTAACTTTTTTCATAATTTGCTTAACACCAGGAAGTGAATCGTCAAAAATTATCACATCCGCAACATTAACACTTAAAATTTCAAGAACTGAATTTTCATCACAAGATGTCACAAATTCATACTGCTTCTGACTAAAAATAGAAGCATACTGTTGAACCTTTTCAATTCTATTTGATACAAATAAAATTCTCCCCATAACACTATGTTAACAGGGAATTTTGATATTGCAAATACGTTAAAATTGTTAACTATTGCAATCAATTAAAAAAAATAGTAAGATAAGAAGTGATCAGGGTTTTAGTGACCAAGTGATCAAGAGGTATTGATTACCCTCGCAATCATTGGTGTTGTTGCAGCAATGACTATTCCGACATTAACGGCAATTATACAGAACCTATGGGGCAAGAACGTGCATACTGTACTAAACTAATCCAAATGAATAATTGGAAAATTCCTGAAGATTATCCACATAAATTTTAAAACGTTAAATTGGGTATTTCAGTAGTGCAGATTAGGCTATGTCTGTCTATATATAAATCTATCGGAGTCTATCTTTAGGCTCCGATGTGTTATATAAAACACTTCTCACGATTTCTTACGACTTGCACGAGATTTATTATAATTATTAGGCTTTTTGTTTGGTGTTGCAGTGGATGCAGATGTTTGAATACGTTTTACGCTATAAACATCTTGCATAGATTGCAAGCAGTTTGTAACTTTTTTCAAAGTTTCGATATTATCTAATTCCAAACCAATTTCAATTATACCAACGTTATTTTTAGATTTGACGTTCGCTGTAATAATATTTGTATTATTATCAGAAACTGCAGCAATAATATCTTTTAACAAGCCCATTTTGTCTGCCGTTTCAATACGGATAGTAGTTGTGTAAGTTTTATTAGTGTTATTACCTGCCCATTGAATATCCATCATTCTTTCTGGCTCAATGTTTTCCAATGTTTTGCAATCAATTCTATGGACTGTAACACCTTTTGATCGAGTTACAACACCAACAATCGGTTCACCAGGAATAGGAGAACAACAACGTGCGAAGGAATACAACATTCCTTCCAATCCCACAATATCTTTTTCGGACTTTCTACGAGAAGTTGCGTGGAATTTTTCTTCAACTGGTGTTTTTTCTTTTGGTTTTTGGATTTTATTAACAATTTTGTTTAATGTTGTTTCACCATAACCTAAAGCGGCAAACAAATCTTCTGCCGAAACATAATTCATTTGTTTTGCTATTTTATCAAATTCACCTTGTTTTAAATATTCATCAAAAATAGCTTTTGTTAATTCATGTTCTAAATTTGATCTACCAATCTCAATATGTTCTTCACGATTATTCTTTTTGAACCATTGCTTAATTTTTGAAGATGCTTGTTTGGTTACAACGAAGTTTAACCAATCTAAGCGTGGAGCTGGAGTTTTAGAAGTTAAAATTTCTACAATATCACCATTCACAAGTTTAGTATCAAGCTGAGCAATACGACCGTTAACCTTTGCACCAATTGTCTTGTGCCCTACATCACTATGAATACGATATGCAAAATCGACAGGTGTTGCATCCTTTGGTAAATCTAAAACATCTCCACCTGGAGTGAATGCAAAAACTTGATCTGAAAATAAATCCAGTTTAACAGAATTTACATAATCGGCAGCATTTGCCATTTCTTTATCATATTCAACCATTTTACGCATCCAAGAGAATTGCAAATCTGATGCGTTATTAGCTTTTTCTGAGCCTTTTTCTTTATATCGCCAGTGTGCCGCAACCCCATATTCTGCAATTTCATGCATTTCCCAAGTTCTGATCTGAACTTCAAGAGGTTTTGACCTCGGTCCAATTACTGAAGTGTGTAAAGATTGATACAGATTACCTTTTGGCATTGCTATGTAATCTTTAAAACGTCCTGGAATAGGCTTGAATTGAGAATGAATTAATCCTAAAACTTCGTAACACTCTTTTTCACTTCCAACAATTACACGAACTGCAGTAATATCGTACAAATCATGAAACGCTATATTTTGCCGTTTCATTTTTATATAAATACTGTAATAATGCTTTGCTCGTCCTGTAATTTGAGCATTAATACCAGCATTCTTAACATCTTTAGAAATTTTATCAATCAATAATTGAACAGTTTGTTCTCTCTCAACTTTCTTTTGAGAAACCAATTGTGCAATTTCAAAATATTTATCAGGCTCTAAATATCTCAAAGATAAATCTTCAAGTTCAGCCTTAATTTTCCCCATCCCTAAACGGTTTGCTAATGGCGCAAAAATATCTAAAGTTTCTCGTGCAATTTTCCTTTGCTTGTTAGCTGCCATAAAGTTTAAAGTACGCATATTATGGAGCCTATCCGCCAGCTTCAGGAAAATAATTCTTATATCATTTGCCATCGCAATAAACAATCTGCGAAAATTTTCAGCCTGACGCTCTTCTTTGGATTTAAACTGGAGCTTCCCAAGTTTTGTGACACCTTGCACCAAGGTTAAAACATCATCACCGAACATTTGCTTAATTTCTTCAGGCTTTGTTTCAGTATCTTCCAAAATATCATGCAAAAATGCCGCAATTAAAGTCGGTGTATCCACCTTTAAATCAACTAAAATTTTGGCAACTTCTACAGGATGGATAATATATGGTTCTTCCGAAATTCTATACTGACCTTCGTGAAGTTTTTTCGCAAAAAGATAGGCTTTTTCAATCAAAGCTACATCTTCAGCACTTCTTTTTTGATCTTTTAATTTTTGCTTTATCTCTTGAAATAGTTCTAAATCTGACATGGTATAATAATAATACAAATTTTATATTTATTTTTCAAGTAAAATTAAGGAATATCATTCATAAGGATTACATATGATTAAAGAAACTAAGGACGGCTTGATTGTACAATTTAAAATTTCACCTAACGCTTCTAAAAATGAAATTATTAAAACTGAAGATGGTGTAAAAATTAAAATTACAGCTCAACCCATTGACGGAAAAGCAAATAAAGCACTTGTAGAGTATCTTTCAAAAGAATTCAAAGTGCCAAAAACTTACATTGAAATAGTTAAAGGCACAACAAACAAAGAAAAAACTGTTCTATTCAAAATTTCAGAAGTGGAAAAATTAAATTTTATTAAAGAAAAATTTAATTAACTAGCAAAAAATATTTTCAGCACTTTTAAAATACAAACAAAGGAGAAAATATAACCATGCAAATTAATTCAAACTACTCTATGCAAAATTATAGTAACAGAAATTGTAAAAAACCTTGTTTTCAAGCAAGATTATCAGAAGATTTATCAAAAAAACTTTACGCAGAAGCTAAACGTGCACACGAAACTGAACGATTTAATACTGCTGTAAAAGAATTAAATAGTTGGGGACGTAGAGATTCAGTTATCACTGAAAGCGTTGACCTTGATAACGGTGATGTTTCACTCTCTTTATGTAACGAAAAATTATCAACATTATATGGGGGTAATCTAAATGTTAATAAAGGCATGACACTGTATGGACAATTTTTCAGCTTAGAAAAACAAGATATTTTAGATGCTGAAGAAGATATCATTAAAAATGTTGAAAACAACAAAAAAGAAGCTATCTTAAAAATCATAGAAACTCCAAGATATATAGAAAGATTAACTGGTGAAGAAAATCCAACATTAAGACAATTAGATACCGCTATTGACTCACTTTCTGAAGTTGAATTGATGGAATATAGATTTGGATTACACGACCGTGTTAATGATTCAAATGACTTAATAAAATTTGATGTTGAAATCTAAAAATAGTCGTGATAGAATAAGCAACAAAGGGAAATATAAATGACAAAAACGTATTTACAACTTCATCATCATCAACATAGCTTCCTCGTGTAGCTATGAATTGAAGTTGTGCGTTTTTTATATTCAATTCTTTGAAATAGCTTCACGAGGAAAACATTGTAGAAGCTATTAGATAAGGATTGGAGAAAATTAATTATGACATTCGTAAACATTATATCAGCCATAGGCAACAACAAAAGCATTTATCCATTATTAGTCAGGGATTGTGGTATTGAAAACCCTGTCAAAGTTGCCATGACTTATAATCAAAACAAAGAAGATAAAAAAATAGCATGGTTAGCAACAAGAGAGCGTATATTAGATGAATATTCCGTATCAGGAGTTTGGCTTGGGACTATACCTTTAATCGACAAAGCTGGCGGCGCATTGATGAGAAAGGTTAAAGGTCTAAACGCTGATGTTAACTTGAAATTGTTTGCTGAAGATGACAATTACAACAAAAATTTAGCAACTTTTGAAGCTAGAAGAAACAAAGGACTTCGAGCTAAAAAACCTGAAATAGTCCAAGGATTTGAATATAACATCCAAAAATTCAAAAATGTTACTGGCGCAGAAGAAGCTGTTAAAGACATGATTAATGTCAAAAATAACAAAAAATTATTCAACGGTTTAATGAACACAAAATTCATTGCATCTGTTGTTTTACCAATTGCTTTAATGGGCTGGGTAATTCCTAAGCTCATTTTTGCATCTTCAGCGAAAAAGAAAATGGAAGCATACAGAAAAGAAAGCGAACTTGCAAAACTTAATACAAATTTTGGTTCCAGCTCTACAAAATCTTTTGACCAATTTGTAAGAGGAAATCAAAATTTGACTTCTTTCCAGGGTGGATTAACTTCATTTTTGACAGGCTTAACAACAGTTCAAAAAATGGCTGTTACTGACGGTGGTTATGCTGCAGGAAGAATATCAACCGCACGTAATAAAAATGAAGCAGCTGATATTGGTATTAAAATGGCTGGCATGATGTTCTTGAATTATATCGCACCTCAATGGATAGAAAAAGGGCTTAATTTAATTACTGATGTTAGCTTGGATCCTAAAATGCTTGTAGATAAAAGATTTTTAGCATCAATAAAATACGATCACCTAGATTTACCTAAATCAGATTCAGCTAGTGATTTGTTAACATTTATTGATAGTAAACCTAATTCAACATTCACACAAGCAGCTAAGAAAGCTGGCAAAATTGTTTTCTTAAAAGATAAAAACGGAAAAGAATTAAATATTCGTGATCCTAGAGCATATGTAGATGTTGAAGATCTTGGCAAGTTTAGAAAACAAGTTGAAAGTTTTGCTAAAAAAGCTAAAAATAGTGGCAATGTAGCTAAATATGCTAAAAAATCACTTGGATTACGTTCTGTTACCATTTTAGCGAATATTGCATTAAGTAGTTTCTTACTAGCATATTGCTTACCAAAAGCTCAATTCTTGTTCAGAGAATGGTTTACAGGATCAAAACTAGATCCAGGTTTGGTTGACAACTCTAAGGCTAAAAAAAACAAAGCCGCATAACTTATGAACAAAAAAAATCCCACCGAAGTGGGATTTTTTATTTTTTTAAATTACACCATTGCAAATTCTCTAGATTCAAATGGAACATTATCAACTAAAACTGTTCTTTTAATTTCAGCCAAGTCTTGTTGCATCAATCTTCTTGGAGAACCTTCTTCCATTGAGTGATTTCTCAATAAATATGATGGGTGGAAAATAGCCATTGCTCTATATTCTTTGTTATTGATAGCTACATTAAACCAGTTTCCACGAATTTTTGAAATTTGAACTTTTGGATCTGCCCAGAATGATTTCAAAGCAGTTGCACCACAGAACAAAATTGCTTTTGGATTCATAATATCAATTTGAGCATGTAAGAATTTTTCGCATGCAGATTTTTCTTCATCAAAAGGAACTCTGTTTTCAGGTGGTCTGCATTTTACAGTATTGATAATATACAAATCATCTTGTCTTGAAATTCCAGCTTCTACTAAAAACTCATCTAACAATTGACCTGCTCGACCTACAAACGGTGTACCTGACAAATCTTCCATTTCACCAGGGGCTTCACCAATTAATACAATACTTGCAGTTTCAGGATTACCGTCTGAAAATACAACATTGTTACGGGTTTTTGCTAGTGCACAGCCTTTGCAACTTCTGCATTTAGACTCTACAATGTTTAGGCATTCTTTTTTCATCATCTTTTTCTCTCTCCTCTTTATTGTTAAATATTAATCCAATATTATATTTTTTGCAATAACGTTTCAATTCCTTCATAATTACATTTGAAAGTAGGAACACTGCTATTAAGTTTGGCACAGCCAAGAATAAAGTAAATGCATCAGATAGATTAATTATACTTTTAAAATTCATTGCTGAACCAATAATTATGAATGAACAATATATAATCTGGAAGGTTCTTGTTGTCCATTTTGAGTCGCCAAACAAGAAATTCCAGCTTTTAATACCATAATAAGACCCACAAAGCATGGTTGATAAAACAAAACAACTAGCCATAAACGTTAAAAGTATTGGAAAGAACGGACAAACACTTTCAAACGCTTTTGATGTTAATTCAATACCAGCAAGTCCGTTTGATTGCTGATAAACACCAGAAACTACAATAACAAAAGCAGTCGCTGAGCCTACAATTACTGTATCAACAAACGGTTGCAACATTGCGATAAAAGCCTGCGCTACAGGTTTACTTGTTTTAACTGCAGAAAATGCAATTGGAGCAGTACCAAGTCCAGCCTCATTTGCAAACATTGCACGTCTGAATCCCCATAACATACAAGCAAACATACCACCTGTTAATGCTTGAGGTTTAAACGCTTCTCTTATTATTAACGCAATTGTATGAGGTACTTCTGTAATGTGCATCAAACAAATTACAAAAGCTGAAAATACATATAAAGTACACATAACAGGTGTAACTTTAGAAGTAAATTTACCGATAGCTTTAATTCCACCAATAATAGTTACATAAGTAATAATTGCGACAATCAAACCGACTAACCAACTTTGACCAGCAAAAAAACTGCTTTCTCCACCTGTAACTTCTGTTATTTGAGCCGTCATAGCATTAATTTGGAACAAGTTCCAACCGCCAATCATAGCAAAAATACAACATACTGCATATATTTTAGATAAATATGGAGTAAAAGGTTTTATCCAAGGAGCTTTTAACCCACCTAAAATATAATACATAGGTCCGCCTGCAACAGTACCATCTTCATTTACTTTTCTAAATTTTATACCTAAAACGACTTCTGCAAATTTAAGAGCCATTGAGAAAAATCCAGCTATAACCATCCAAAAAATTACCCCTGGCCCTCCAATTGAAACTGCAGCAGCAGAACCTGCAACGTTACCAATTCCGGCTGATGCTGAAATTGTTGCAGTCAAAGCCTGGAATGAAGAAACCTCTCCTTTTTTCTTACGTTTTATAGTATCTTCGTGTTTATATTTATTTAAAATTAAATTTAAGCCGTGTTTAAAGCCCCAAACGCCAATAAACCTCATACGGAAAGTAAAATAAAAAGCTGCAATCATAAGCAATGCGACCAATAATTGCACTTCAACTCCATTAATCGTAACGGAGTAAAATATAATCCCTGATATTTTATCGGCTATAGGTGATAGCAAGCTATCAATTAGACTGTCTAAATTCATTCTTTAATTATACAATAAACAAAATAAATACCATAATACATTTACCGTATTTTACTTTTAAACGTGATTTATGTTATAATCCACTTATGATTGAATTAATGATTTTATTCTTGTTAGCTAAACGCGAACTCACAATGTATTCTATCCACAAAAACATTGAAGAAAATTTTGGTGCGTATTCTCGCCCTAGCTTTGGAGCAATAAAACCTGCCCTTGTTCGATTAGAAAAAAACGGTTGTTTGACAACTCGTAAAATGATGTCCGACGGTGGAAAACTTTCAGTATATTATTCAATCACGAAAACAGGATTAGAAGAACTTCGCAAACTTATTTTGGAAAATTTAAGCGAAAATCCGTTGCAATTTTTGTCTAACGCCAGAGTAAAACTTTCTTGTGCTTCTTATTTATCAAATGAAGAATGTGCCGAATTATTTTTCCACATCAAATCTATGGCTATGCAACACAAATACAACGCCGAAAACATAATTAACAACGAATACAATCAATTAAGTTTTTATCAAAGAATAATCTTGGATAATGCAATTTGCGAATATTCAAATTTTATAACGATTTTGGAAGGTTTGGAAAAAGAAAATGCCGGCAATCGTAAATAGTGTATTAGAAAATTCAATAGCTGAAGAATTAGAAATAGAAGCCGGTGATGAAATTTTATCAATCGACGAAAATAAAATGTCAGATATGATTGATTACAATTTTTATTGCAAATCCGAACTTCTAACTTTAGAAATCAAAAAGAAAAACGGTGAAATCGAAGTTATCGAAATCGAAAAAGATTATGATGAAGAATTGGGTATTGTATTTGAAAGTGCTGTATTCGACAGAGTTAAACCTTGCCTAAATCATTGTATATTCTGTTTTGTTGACCAACAACCAAAAGGCTTAAGAGATACTTTATACATAAAAGATGATGATTATAGACTATCTTATCTTCAAGGTACTTATATCACTCTAACAAATTTTACAGATAAAGACAGAGAACGCATCAAAAAAATGCATCTTGGGCCATTTTATGTTTCAGTCCACACCACAAATCCTGATTTAAGAAATAAAATGCTTAGAAATCCAAACGCTGGAAAAGCATTAGAAAACTTAAAATGGTTCAGAAAAAATAATATACCGTTCCACGCACAGATTGTTTTATGTCCTGGATTGAATGACGGAAAAGAACTGGAAAGAACTTTGTCCGATTTAGCAGAATTAAAAAATACAGTTCTTTCAGTTGCGATAGTTCCTGTCGGAATAACTCAATTTAGAAAAGACTGCTTAAAACAAGTTGATAAAAAATGCGCTCAAGAAACTATTGAAATCGCATCAAAATACAAAAGAGTTTGTTGTTCTGATGAATTCTTTTTGCTTGCTGAAAAAGAAATTCCACCAGCTAAATATTACGGAAGTTTTTCACAACTTGATGATGGTGTTGGGGCAATAAGATTATTATTAGAAGATTTTAAACGACACAAATTGCCTAAGAAACTTAAAAAGCCAATTAAATTTTCTTTTGCAGCATCATATGCAGCAAAAGATGCGCTTTCATATATTTCAAAAGAATTAAATAAAATAGAAAATCTTGAATGTTCAGTAAATCCTGTAAAATCAGATTATTGGGGCAAAGATATAACTGTTGCAGGGCTTATAACAACTGACGATTTAATAAAAACAGTTAAAGATTTAGACGTAGATTTTGTTGTTATTCCATCAATTATGCTCAGACCATATACAGAAGACTTTTTAGATGGCAAGAATTTGGATTACGTCAAAAAAGAAACAGACAAAGAATTTTTTGTAGTTCAAAATATATATTCAATGGAAGAACTTGTTAATTATATAAAAACTTTCCAATAAAAAAGCCTCTTTTAATAGAGGCTTTTTGCTATTAATATCTTTCTAAATATTTATCAATTTCCCATTGAGAAACATATGTTCTGAATGAATCCCATTCTTTCTTTTTAGATGTCATAAATTCATTAAAGATATGTTCACCTAACGCAGCTTGAGCAACAAGTGATCTGTCCAAGTGTTCCAAAGCCTCTGACAAACTACCTGGAAGCGCGTCTATTCTTTGTTTTTTGCGTTCTTTACTGGTTAATTTATAAATATTACTTTCAACAGGTGCTGGCGGATCAATTTTATTCCTAATACCATCCATACAAGCCTCCAATATCGCAGCGAATGCCAAATATGGGTTACATGCCGGATCCGGAGAACGCAATTCAACACGAGTTGAAGATCCTCGTTTTGCAGGAACTCTCAATAAAGCACTTCTGTTAGCTAATGACCAAGCTAAATAAACAGGAGCTTCATACCCTGGAACAAGACGTTTGTAACTGTTTACGGTTGGGTTTGTAATTGCAGTAATTGATTTTACGTGTTTTAACATACCACCAATAGCAAATTTTGCTTCATCAGACAATTGATATTCTGCATTTTCATCATAAAAAGCATTTTTACCGTCTTTAAATAATGAAACATTACAGTGCATACCAGAACCATTAATTCCATAAATAGGTTTTGGCATAAATGTAGCATGCAAATTATGCTGAGCCGCAATAGCTTTAACTGCAATTCTAAATGTAGTTACATTATCGGCTGCAGTTAATATATCAGTGTATCTAAAATCGATTTCGTGTTGACCAACAGCGCCTTCGTGATGAGATGCTTCAATATCAAAACCCATTTCTTGAAGTGTTAAAACGATATCACTTCTGACATCTTCACCCAAATCTTCAGGACCAACATCATAATAACCTGCTCTATCGTGAGTTACAGGCATTGCTTTACCGTTTTCATCTTTTGCAAATAAGAAAAATTCAGCTTCTGGACCTACATTCATTGAGAATCCATATTTTTCAGCTTCTTTCATAACTCTTTTTAAGTTACATCTAGGACAACCTTCAAACGGAGTTCCATCAGCGTTATAAATATCACAGATTAATCTAGCTGAATTTATTCCCTCCTTACCTCTCCAAGGAAGTAATTGGAATGTATTGATATCCGGATGGAAAAACATATCAGAAGTTTCTATGCTTCTAAAACCTTTAATTGATGATCCATCTAACATCATTTCGTTGTCTAACGCTTTGTCAATATGTTCTGATGGGATAGCTAAATTCTTAACTTGTCCATTAATATCAACAAACTGAAGTTTTATAAATTTGATATTATATTCTTGGATAAATCCTTTTATATCTTCTCTTGTAAACTGTCTATTGTCTAATCTAGTATGCTTAAATTCTGTCATAACATCCTCACTTCTTTTTTATACTACTAGGATATAAATTTTTTGACAAAAGGTCAAGTATATTACCAAAAATCTTTACCTCTATATAAAAAAAAACCCTATCTTTCGATAGAGTTTGGAATTCTTTTACGTAATTCCTCGTGTGTAGAAGGTTAGTGTGTAGTAGGTAGTGTAAATAGTAGTGTGTGTTATGTATCTCGTGTTTATTAAAATCTTTTTTATTGTTTGCGTATCGCTTACATATTAATAAAGTATTTTTGGAGTATATAATTGCTATATACTCCAAAACTTGTTACATTTCTTAATAAACGAATTTTATTATAAATAAGACGGAAAAACTTCTTCTATAACTTTTGAATATTTTTCTTTTTTAAACAGTCCGACAGAGAATTCTGCGACATTTTGCCCTAATTGTTGGGCTTCAGGGGTTAATAAAGGCGGACCTGCAGGAGTGGAACGAGATGGATTTTGAGGATTTGATATAATTTCAACACTACGTAACAAGGTAACAGACAAGCGGTTTTGAAATACTTCATACTCTGTCAAACCTTTTGTTACAACACCAAAACCTTGCGCCCAAACAAGTCTTTGCATTGGTGCAAAATTAGTTTTAACTTCTATTCCACGTTTTTTCGGTAAATGTTCCCTCATATTATAATCAGGATCAAATTCACGTTTTATTAATGAATTCATATCTTCAGAATGCGTTTGAGAAATTTTCTGAGGCAGAATAAAATTAACCTGCCACAGTTTATTTTTCAAATTATTATCCCATTCTATTATAAAATTTATGAGATTTTCAGTTCTATAAAATTTAACATCAAAGAATGTTGTTTTAATTACATAATTTTCAATTGAAATAATTTCAGCTTTTTCTCCATAATCCGTACTAACAGCGCCAAAATTATAGGTATCACCCTCATCTATACGACGAGTGAATGTTATTTCAATATCTCCTAAAAATAACCTACCGTCTTTTAATTCAAGACGTAAATCAGTTTTTTCCTTTGACTTTTTCTTTAGTGTATAAATTGTTTTAAGATCTTCTGTAACAGGAATTTTTTGAGTATCATACAATAATGAATTTTCAAATCCTGGTTCTGTTTTAATTACATCATAGCCTTCAAGAATTTTTGCACTCTTAACAATCGGAGTTTCAAAATTATATTTCAAACGTAATTCTTCAATAATTGTATTTGCTATTTGAAGAATTTTTTCATAGCGAATCATATTTTCCTGATGCACTAAATCTGTTGAACAACCACAAATACTGTCGTGTGCCTGATTTTGCAATAACATTTTATACGCATACTCAATTACTATGTCGTATTCAGAACCATATTTTTTCTGCAACTTATCAGCCTGTTCGAGTAAGTATGAACATTTAACATTCATTTGCTTTAATTTAGTTCTTGCAGAATACGCCCCCTGTAAAATAAAGGTTTTTGAATTGTCACGCAATTCATCATTCCATTTTGTTTTAAATTTAACTTTTTCAAAATAATCAAAAGGCGAGCCTAAAATTAATTCATAATCTGTCAAAATAGCATTAACTTGTTTTATTTGTTCTGCAATATCACATTCAACACCCAAATGATCTGCACCAATTGGCAATAATAAATATCTTGATGATTTTTCTGCAATCAAATCTAAATCTCGTTGCAACCAACCAGCCTTTTCTTCAATTGAAATATTCGCAGAAAAAATATCCATAAAATAACCACGAATAAGATTAACGGTATTAACACCGTTGAAAATAAACTCTGAAGGTAAATCTCCAACACCACGCCAAACCATAGCTTTATTTATACCGAATTCTTTTAAAACAATTGGCACATTTTTACTGTGTCCAAAAGTATCCGCCAAATATCCCACAAAATCTTCGCAGCCAAAATCTTTCGCTATTTTTAAACCTATTTCTAAATTTTTACGAAAACAAATTTTATCAGTCAAAAATTCATCAACCAAACAATAAAATGGGCCTATAAAAAGTTTTTTATCCTTTATCAGCTTTCTGACAAGTTTTTCTTTTTGGGGTCTTAATTCCAAGTAATCAAGCAAAGCTGCTACTTGTCCATCAAAATAAAAACAAGGAATTTTACCTTTTTTAAGTAATTCCAAAACATTGTCAAAAACACGAACCAGCCTTAGGCGAAAAACTTCGTATTCTCTGTACCATTCCCTATCCCAATGTGTATGCAGATATGCAATTACTTGTTTCTTCATACATTAATTTTAACACATTTTTTCACAACTGGCTAGTCTTAAATTTAGCCAATTGCACAATGATTAATTTTTTAAAACAACTTATTCTACAAAAACAGTTTTGAGGATTACGAACATGAAAAAAATTTATTTAACACTTTGTCTATTTTTAAGCATTACATCATTACAAGCCCAAACAATTGATTATGCAAAAGATGGATTTCCACCGCTTCAAGCACCAATTGTACCAATGACAACACCTAAATATCAACGTTTCCACAAAGAACAAACGCCTAAATTTACGAAATTAAACAAACTTGAACGTAAAGTTTTTGGCAGAACATACGAAGATGACTCACCTGAAAACAGAATTGCAAAACTTGAAGAACAGATTTTTGGAACAATTCAGAGTGGAAATATTAATAATCGATATTTAGTTTTACAAAAGGCAGTCCCCAAATATATTTCTCAATCGTACGAAACCGACTATTCTCCATATTGTACAACTTCAACAGGTAATTCGTGGAAAAATATTGTCGGACCATTGGGTAACTTCTTTAACATGGGCTACATGGGTTATCCTACAGGCATGACCCCACAAATAAACATGCCCAATTTGAATTATCCAACTAATGATTTTCAGCGTGCAAACTTTACAAATCGAGGCTGGGATATACATAATCAAAGCATTGGTTCAGGTTCTAGAGTACAAATTTTAGACTAAAAAACTATTGACTTTTTAATAAAAATCATTAAATCTCATACAAACAGATGTTTATAATACACACTTAATCATTCATAATGCATGTTAAGAAGGTGTAGTATGCCATTCAGATACCGTTTACAAAAAGTATTAGATTTCAGAATTCGTAAAAAAGAAGAACAGTTATTGGTAGTACAAAAAGCACAACAAGCTGTTTTTATCGCAGAAGAAAATATCCGCAAAAACAATGCTGAAATCGAAGCTACAAAGAAAGGTCTGAGGCAAGCCGATCCAATGATGTATGAGATTTATGACAAATATCTTAACCATCTTTGGGAAAAAGCAGAAGAACTGGAACAAGTTCGAATAGAAGCACAGAAGCAGTTGGACATAGAAAAACAAATTCTTGTAAAACTCGAACAAGCAGTAAAAGTTCTCGAAAAACACAAAGAACGTCACAAAGAAATTTATATCGCAGAAGAAAAAGCAGCAGAATTGAAACAATATTCAGAATTAGGCGTAGTAAGATTCTTTAGACAAAATCAAGAAAAACTAGAACAGGAAGAAAAAGATATCCTGTTGGAATTACAAAAAATAGAGGGTGAAAATGGATATTAATACAGCAACTTCATCAACAATGACATCTACAGAAGCAAGTGTCGGAACTAAGACTCAAAGAATTAATAAAAGTGATATTTCATTTCAAGAAGAAATGAATAAATTTAACGTAGAAGTTGATGAAAACTCTGAAGCAGCATCAAATAAAATTGAAAAAGCTGAAAAAACTGAAATCTCTAGAAATAACAATAAACCATTAGGAGAAAAATCTAAAATCACAACTGAAACAGTATCAGAACCTGTTGATATTAAAATGGTTTCAACAACCAAACCTGCTAAACACAATGCTGGATTACAACAAAATAACAATATTCAGTCAGAAACCCCTGTTTTTGTAAGTACAACGCAACTTGCACAACAAAATGCTGCTCAAATTGTAATAACTGACAAACAAAATAAATCACAAAATGCTGAAAATAAGGACACAGAAAACAATCCAATTAAAGAAATTGTTACCAAACAAATAACCATTGAAAAGCAAACAGAAAACAATATAAAAGATACAAAAGAAAATATTCTTCAAAATCAAGTTCATAACATTATCTCAGACAAAAAGGATTCTGTTAAAAATAACGAAAAAATAAACAATATACAAAATGTTGTTGTAAATCAAAACAACAAAGTTAACGCAACAAAAGAAAATGTCAAAAACGAAATTATACAAGACAAAACAATCATTACTAAAGAAAATGATGTTATAGAAAACATCAAAAAAGATAACATTGTTCAAAACAATATAACCTTAAAAGAAGAAATTCATAACAAACCTACTCCACACGTAACTCAAAATAAAATTGATAAACATGAAGTTAAAATAGAAAACAAAAACGTAAAAAATACACAAAATATATCGCAAATAATCACTGAAATTAAAAATACAAAACACGAAGTTGAAGCTGATGTAATAGAACAAATTCTTGAAATTGGCGAATCTGATAATCAAAAAATTGCAGACAACTTAACACCTAAAGTTAATAAAAATCAATCACAAACAATAAATAAAAATAAAGTATTAAATCAATCTCTAAAAGAAAAGGTTGAATTAAACAAACCTGACAAAAATACAATTGTTAACACACCACTACCACAAAAAACAGAGGTTATTACAAAAGAAATAAAAACAACAAAAAGAGTCACAGAAAAGATTTCAGATAAATCAATAAAAGAAAATATTATTGAACAGACGCAACAAATAATAAGCGAAGTCACAACTAACGCAAATCAAAATATCCAAGTTGCTCAATCTGCTGCGACAACGCCTCAAGCTGCGCCTGTAATAGATACTATGCAAACATTAATTGAAGCTAACAAGCAACTTGCAAACATAACACTATTAACAGATGCAAAAGTCGTAGAAACTAAAGTTACAACAAAAGCAAGCAAAGAATCTATAAAAGTTGATTACACAACTGTTAAAATGACAACTGAAGATGCAGTATTTTTCGCTGATTTAGTTCAAGATACAGAAAAAACATTACAAAATGTAGTGGCAGACCTTCAAAGCGAAGCTGAACAAAAAGTTCAAGAGGCTTCTAAAAATGTTAAAGTTTCTGCAACATTAATGAATGCAATTTCAGAAGCAGCAAAAACAAATCAGCCAATGAGAATAGATTTTGACAAAGACGTTTCTATCATTATAAAAATAGATAAGGACGGAGCAGTTAACGCAAAATTTATCCCTGGAGATAAAGCCGTAGAGGAATACTTAAAACAAAACATCTCCGCATTACGTCAAAGATTTGATGAACAAGACTTAAATTATAGAGATTTGTCTTATTCAAACAGACAAAAACAAAATCAAGAACAAAATAGAAGAAATAATAAGGAGAGAGATCATGAATGATTCATTTATCACCGCTCTTAACACCCAATTTGCAACAGTTAACTGGATAGATGTTATCGCTGACAACATGACAAACGTCTATACTCCAGGTTTTAGAGAAAAACAAGTAAACTTTAAAACCTTCCTTGGAGGTGCAATTGCAGACGACTATGATAAAAAAATCAGCCAAGGTAAGTCAACTCCAGGTACATCAAATGAAAACTTGTTTTTAGAAGGTAAAGGCTTCTTCTTAGTTAAAAACGCAGAAGGCAAAAGCATTTACACTCGTCTAGGTGAATTTACATTTGACGGAGAAGGCGTTTATAAAGATAGAAACGGAAACACCGTTCAAGGTTATATCCTTAATGATAAAGGCGAAATAATGCAAGGTACAAAATCCATCAGTGCTGATTTATATCAACAAACAGCCCTAAAAGGTGGTTCTCTTGATATTCCGACCACAAATATTAAAATGTGGATTGACCCTAATAACGGCAAATACCTTGGCAAATACGACGATTATGAAATAAAAGGCGACGGAACTATCTACGGTAAAGCTGATGGCGGCAAACGTATGGTTCCACTATATAGAATTACAACAAGAAACTTCCACAATTCTGCTGGATTATATGAATTCAAAAGCGGACAATTCATAGAAACAGAAGCCTCAGGAAAACCTGTAATAGGTTGCGGCGAAATCCGCTCTGGCTTATTAGAACTTTCTAACGCAGACTTTAAAGGTAATATCTCATATTATCAAATGGCGAAACTGCAAATGGAAGTTACAAACAAACTTATTTCAACACAAAAAGAACTACTACAAGAAGCATTGCGACTTGTTAGCGGTAGTTAATTAACACAAGTATAAACTCCATTTTTCAAAAAGGGACTAAAGTCCCTTTTTTCTTGTGCTTTATATGATAGATTAAAGTGTGCAAAGACTTGAAACTTTTTCATTTTTAGTATATAATTTTTATATAGGAAGAGATAGGAGAAAAAATGTTTGAACGTTTTACTGAAAAGGCGATAAAGGTCATAATGCTCGCTCAAGAAGAAGCTCGTAGATTGGGGCACAACTTCGTTGGCACAGAACAAGTTCTGCTTGGTCTTATTGGCGAAGGAACAGGAGTTGCGGCAAAAACCCTTAAATCAATGGGAGTTAACCTAAAAGACGCTCGTACCGAAGTAGAAAAAATTATCGGTAGGGGGTCAGGTTTTGTTGCGGTTGAAATTCCTTTCACCCCTCGAGCAAAAAGAGTTTTAGAACTTTCTTGGGATGAAGCAAGACAATTAGGTCATAATTATATAGGTACTGAACACCTTTTGTTAGGTTTAATTAGAGAAGGCGAAGGCGTAGCTGCTCGTGTTCTTGAAAACCTTGGTGTTGACTTAAACAAAATAAGAAGTAATGTTATTAAAATGCTTGGTGAATCAAAACCTCAATCTTCATCAAGTAGTAGTAGTTCATCTTCAAGTTCTTCAAGTTCATCATCTTCAGGTGGCAAAACAAAAACACCTAGCCTTGATGAATTTGGTCGCGACTTAACTCTTGCAGCTCAAGAATTAAGACTTGACCCAGTTGTAGGAAGAACTAAAGAAATCGAACGTGTAATTCAAATTTTAGCAAGAAGAACTAAAAACAATCCAGTTTTAATTGGAGAACCTGGTGTTGGTAAAACTGCAGTTGCAGAAGGTCTTGCGATCAGAATTGTAAACGCAGAAGTTCCTGATATTTTAGACGGCAAAAAAGTTATCCAACTTGATATGGGACTTTTAGTTGCAGGTACAAAATACAGAGGTGAGTTTGAAGAACGTCTTAAAAAGATTATGGACGAAATCAGACAATCTGGAAATATTATCTTGGTAATTGACGAAATGCACACACTTATAGGTGCAGGTGCAGCTGAGGGTGCGATTGATGCCGCAAACATCTTGAAACCTGCACTTTCTCGTGGTGAAATCCAAGTTATTGGTGCAACAACTCTTGATGAATACAGAAAATACGTTGAAAAAGATTCCGCTCTCGAAAGACGTTTCCAATCTGTAATCATTGACGAACCAACAGAAGAAGAATCTATTGAAATTATCTCTGGTATCAAAAACAAATACGAAGAACACCATAATTTGATAATTTCAGAAGAAGCGGTTGTTGCTGCAGTTAAATTATCAAACAAATACATCACAGACAGATTCTTGCCTGATAAAGCTATCGACGTACTTGATGAAGCAAGTTCAAAAGTTCGTTTAAAAGTTTCCACTCTTTCTCCTGAAGGAAAAGAAATGGAAAAAGAACTTAGAGCCTTAATCAAAGACAAAGAAGATGCTATCAGAAACCAAGAATTTGAAAGAGCTTCTCAATTAAGAGATGAAGAAGCTGATATGAAAGACAGAATTCGTGAAATGTCTGCAAAATGGAAAGAAGAACACGAAGCTAACAAACCAACAGTAACCGCAGAAAACGTTGCAGAAGTAATCGCTTTGATGACTGGTGTTCCTGTTACAAAACTTACTGAAGGTGAAAGTGAAAGACTTCTTAAACTTGAAGATACACTTCACGCTCGTGTTATCGGTCAAAATGATGCCGTTGTTGCAATTTCTAAAGCAATCAGACGTGCTCGTGTTGGTTTAAAATCACCAAACAGACCAATCGGAAGTTTCATTTTCTGTGGTCCGACTGGTGTTGGTAAAACCGAATTAGCAAAAGCATTGGCTGAAGCAGTATTTGGTTCTGAAGATAACATGATAAGAGTTGATATGTCAGAATTTATGGAAAAACATTCAACTGCAAAACTTATCGGTTCTCCTCCAGGATACGTTGGTTATGATGACGGCGGTCACTTAACTGAACTTATCAGAAAGAAACCATATTCTGTTGTGTTATTTGACGAAATCGAAAAAGCACACCCTGATGTATTTAACATCATGTTGCAAATTCTTGATGACGGTAGATTGACTG
The DNA here is from genome assembly GCA_015152455.1 of Cyanobacteria bacterium SIG32. GTDB lineage: Bacteria > Cyanobacteriota > Vampirovibrionia > Gastranaerophilales > Gastranaerophilaceae > SIG32. Next base: position 692 of record SUTY01000001.1, on the reverse strand, counting down.
ACTCTAAAGGTCGCCACATCAACTTCAAAAATACAATCATCATCATGACATCAAACGTTGGTGCTAGTATGATTACAACAACATCAAGATTAGGTTTCTCAACTAGCGAAGATGAATCTAAGAGCAAATACGAAAAACTTAAAGATACAGTTTCTGAAGAAATGAAAAAAGCATTCAGACCTGAATTCTTGAATCGTATTGACGAAACAATCGTATTTGCACACTTAAGCAAGGAAGAAATTAGACAAATCGTTGACTTAATGTTGAAAGACTTGTTTAAACGTCTTCAGGAACGTGAATTATCAGTGGATGTAACTGACGAAGTTAAAGATCATTTAGCTGAAAATGGATACTCTGAAGCGTATGGCGCAAGACCATTACGTCGTTTAATTCAACGTAAAATTGAAGATGAACTTGCTGAAGAAATCTTGTCAGGCAAATACGCTAATGGCGACATTATTAAAATGGTATTAAAAGATGGCAGAATTTCTTTTGAAAAAGGTAGAAAAAGAGCAAAGAAAGCTGAACAACCTGTAGAAGAAGAATCAATCCAAGCATGACATATTTCTATTACAAAGCAATAAATCCTGAAACAAAAATAGAAGTTTCAGATAATATAGAAGCAGATAGCCCAAGAGCAGTACGAGAACACGTACGATCTCTCGGGCTTTTGCCTATTATTGTAAGAGAAG
>SUTY01000058.1 GCA_015152455.1 Cyanobacteria bacterium SIG32 | reverse complement strand
TGAACTTGTTTGGCTACTTTTGCCAACGAGTTTACGAGTTGTGCAAAATGCCTGGTTTTCCACAGGATCTATTGATATAAAACTTGAAAGGTTGTTAACAAGAATTAGATCTTGTGCAACCTTGTTTTGCTATGTGAAAAACAAATTTCAAGAAAAAAGTCCTCCCTTGCTAGGGAGGATTTAGGTGGGTGCTTATTAACAATAATAAAAGCTCACCCACCCCAAGCCCCTCCCTAGCGAGGGAGGGGAGTAGAGAACAGTAATTTAAAAAACAGTAGTACATATAAAAAAAATGAAAGGAAAAAAGTTATGAAAAAAAATGTAAAGAACTTGATCACTTGGTCACCTAGTCACTTGATCACCTCTAAAAGACAGGCTTTCACTTTAGCAGAAGTCCTAATCACTTTAGCAATTATCGGTGTTGTTGCGGCAATGACAATACCGACATTGGTTGCAAATCACAATGCAAAATTATTCAAAACAAGAAAAGAAGTTGCTGAAGCAAAAATTCGAGAAATTACCCGACAAATGAATATTCATGATGCTTTAGCACCACACACAAATACTTCTGCCTTTGTAGATACTTTAAAAGATTATGTTAAAATAGCACAAGTTTGCGATTCTGAAAACTTGACTGATTGTTTTTCTGAGCAAATAACAAAATCTACTGGTGAAATTATTGAGGTAAAAAACTTAAAAAATTCTAGCAAATTAGGCAAAACATACAATGACACAAACCTGGCTTTCAAGATGCTTGATGGATTAACTTATATTATGAGTTATGACAACTCTTGTGTAGCCCCTGATAAATACAATTCTGCATTATCAACAACAGAGTGCTTATCATATGTATTAGACGTAAACGGACAAAAAGGCCCAAATAAAATAGGCGAAGACATTGTTTTAGTAAACGCTTCATTACCTGGTGGAGGTTGTGACGGTATTGAATTTAATGACCTTTGTATAGCCAGTGAAGATATTGATTATTCATGTAATAATACTGGTTCATGCGATACAATGGGGGATCCAACATGTGATTGCCAAGCCGCAGCAAATGTTGCCTGTCAAGCTATAGGGATGAGAGCACCTAATGCAAGAGAATATATACAAATGTATCTTCATCGAGAAGAACTTGGTAATCCTGCAACAGCAATTACTGGAGTAATGATGAATCCTGATGTCGAAGTTCCTGATAATTATGAAGAAATGCTTGCTTCTGACGAATATCAACAACAAATGGAAGCAGCTTCTGACGAAGAAATGCAATACGCTGGCATGCTTAACTACGTTTGGGCTTACCAAGCAGGATACAACAAGGTTCGTTGCGTAAAATAATGAAAAAAATGGAGTTCAAATGAACTCCATTTTTTATTCTTTATACGCAGAAACAATCGCAACCATAGTCCAGAAAACAAACTGTATTTGTGGTCTGAAAAATACAGTATCAACAAAACCATGAAACATTACTGCCAAAATAGAAATTAATGCCATAGACACAAATATAACCTTTTCAAAATCCACAGAAGTTAAAACCATTTTTATTGCATCTTTTGCACAAACAAACACAAATCCTAAAAATACCAAAAGCGCAAAAATACCACTTTCTACTGCAATTTCTAAAAATATGTTATATGAACTTAAGGCATCAAAACCTGTTTTCATATATAATCCATAAATTTCTCTGAAATTTTTATTGCCAACTCCAATACCTAAAAGCCAATTGTCCTTAAACATTTCTAAAGATGATTGATATACGTTAAATCTAAAGGAATTTGATGAGTCATTTCTCATTGCAAATATCGAACAAAAACGAGCTCTCAATGATGCAACAGTAATTAATGCAAATGTAAATAATCCAATAGCTGAAGTTATAATACCCAAATATATTTTTTTATATTTACTCCAGAAAAATTTCGCACTAAGCAAAAACGTACATCCAAGAATTAACAATAATGCTAAATATGCACCTCTACAACCCGTTAAAAACAATCCAATTACTGCTAATATAGAGAAAATCAACCCAACTATTGCACGTTTCAAACTCTTATTCAAAAAACTATTTGCGCATATTGCAAAAACCGCAGGAACACCCACAACAAAGTACCCACCCAACAAATTTGGATTAAGAGGTTTTAAAGTTCCATAAACTCTCGTCATAACTTGTTCAGGATTCAAATGTGACGTATCTTGCCAAGTTGAAATGGCTTCTACATGAGCAAAGTTCTGCAACACAGCAACTATACTTTCAAACCCCACACATCCTGCAATCGTTAAACAAATTAAAGGAAGTTTATTTAGATTATTTTTTAAATAATGCGCAACTGAAAAATAAAAACCAATATAAACAAATGTTTTTAAAAACCCTTTTAAACTCAAAGCAAATAACGTTGATCCAGCTAGACTTATAACAACTATCATAAAATAAGCCACAAGAATTATCTCAAACAAGTTAAACGAAAACTTTTCACCACGTTTCGTTACCAACTTTATAAAGGTTAAAAACATTGTAATTAAAGCTATAAAACCGATATAATCCGAAGACAAAAAAGTTGATAATACGAAAACTGCCAAAATTGAACACAATATAAAATAGTCTATTTTTTGCAAAAACAAACTATTTTGATATAAAAAATCTAATTGATCCTGAATTTTAAAAAGTAAATTACTGAACATCATAAGTAGTATCGTGATTATTTACGGCTTCATGTGTATCTGGTACTAATTTCAAATCTGAAACAATACCATTAAATCTGTAATCTTCACCCTCTAAAGTTATAGGTAAACCCATTTTAATTTTATTACCACCAACAACTGCTCCATCTTTTGTAATTTTTGCCATGTCTTCGAGGGTTATTACTATATCATACAAATTAGCCTGAGAAACATCTTCCACTACAATAACTTTTTTAGAATTAAACGTTGGCAACACTGTCTTTTTTCTATCAGATTTTACATCAATAATATCTAACTCTGAATAAGGGACATTACGAATGCTGATAAAAGTTTTCTCATTTTTTTTCATAGGAAGACCTTCACCAGTCAAAGTCACACCTCTTACAAAAACGTCAAATCTAATTTTTGAGGTAGCTTCAATTTGCTTATCCGCAGTCTGTCTTACATTAGTAAATGTAAAATAACCAACAATAAGAGCAATAATAACTCCAACAATTATAATAATATCAACAGGTCTTACTTGCTTTAACAATGAAGTAAATTTTTCCATAAAATTCTCCTATAAATTTTCGGCTGCTAAAAGCAATTCATCAATAGTAGTTGTCGCACAACCAAACTGACGAACAACAATACTTGCCGCAATATTACCAATGATAGCTGAATAAACATAATCTGCACCAGTAGCTAAAGCTAACGTATAAACCGCAGTAACAGTATCACCAGCACCTGTAACGTCAAAAACTTCTGACTTATTAAACACAGGGATTTTAGTATATTTTTTCTTAGGTTCGGCAACAAACATACCATCAGCACCACAAGTAATCAAAATTGCTTTTGCTTTTGTTTCTGATAATAATTTATCACCAGCTTTTTCTAAATCCATTTCTGTTTTTAATTCAAAACCTACGGATTTTTCAGTATCTGGATGATTTGGTGTCATTGATGTTATGTTCTTATAAGAACCCAAATCTCTTTGCGCATCAACTACAACAATTTTATTGTATTTGTTCGCCAACTTAATAGTTTCATCAATTACTCTTTTTGTTAATGTCCCAATGTGATAATCTGAAAGAACAATTGCATCATATTCAGGAATTGCTTTTTCTAAATTTGCAACAACTTTATCTTCGGTTGTCTTAGAAATTGGTGAATTAGTCTGTCTATCAACCCTAACAATCTGTTGCGTAATTGAAGTTGTAATAGAACCAGATATACGAGTTTTGGTCGTTGTTTTTCTAGTAGGATCTTTTACCAAATAACGACAATCAACATTTGCAGCTTCAAAAGTTTCAATTAATTGACCAGAATAATAATCTTCGCCACAAACTCCTACAACTCCAACTTTGCCATTATTTAACGTTGAAGCGTTATGGGCTGCATTTGAAGCGCCACCAAGAATTAATTTCGTTCTGGTATGTTGCAAAATTAAAACAGGAGCTTCTCGAGAAATACGTTCAGCATCACCATAAATCATTTCATCTAAGGCTAAATCGCCTACTACTAATACTTTCGGTTCGCTTAATTTCTTAATATAAGAAACGAGTTTTTCTTTATCTATATTCATAATTAAAACTTCTTTCAAAATCTATTGGTACTATAACACAAACAAAAGAATCAAACTATACGTGACGACTTACAGGATTTACAATTAACTGTGCAAGTTTATCTGCACCTTCAAAACCACGTTGTTTAACAAGTTGTGCTGCAAATTCTCTATCATAATCTACAAATTTATGCTTAATACTGAATCTGCCATCTTCAATGTCTAATACTGCATAACAAGCCAAAGGAGTTGGTGTCATTGGACGTCCTACACTACCAACGTTAACAACTGTCTGTTTGCTATTTGTTTGATAACCACAAGGTGTGTGAGTATGCCCACATAAAATTAAATCTGCTGAAGAACCCTCAATTATATCTTCTATAACTTCTAAAGGCATACCAGGCATTATATCTTCATTATTAGCTCTAGGTGAACCATGTACTAAATGAAGATTCAATCCGCCAACTTCCAACATAACTTGAGGAGGCAAACCATTAAGATAAGCAATGTCTTCATCTGTTAAATGAGCAATATCATCAACGATTGACTTTGCCATAACAGGAAATCTTGATTCAAGCATTTCTAATACTTCACTGCCAAAATCGACAATAAGTTTATCCGTATTCCCTTGAATAACAAGCCAATCCTGCTGCTTAAAAAAATCTATAGTTTCTTTTGGCTGAGGACCTGCAAGAACTATATCACCCAAGCATATAACTCTTTCACAACCTTCATTAGCCATATCTTTTAAAACTTCCTGCAACGCAATCAAATTAGCGTGAATATCAGAAATAACTGCAACTTTCATAATCTAAACTCCTTATAATTTAATACTATACCATAAAAACTTTTTTTGATTTAAAATATAGATATGATAAAAAGACGCAATTCAAAACAAATAGCTATTGGTAATATAAAAATAGGTGGTACGGCACCAATTAGTGTACAATCTATGTGCAACACTGACACCAGAGATGTTAATACAACAGTAAATCAAATTAAAGAACTCGCAGATAAAGGTTGCGAAATCATAAGACTTGCAGTTCTTAACAAAGATGCCGGTGAAGCAATAAAAGAAATTGTTAAACATTCTCCTGTACCTTTAGTTGCAGACATTCATTTTGACTATAGACTTGCAATTCAATGTATAAATAACGGTATCAATGCACTTAGACTTAACCCTGGAAACATTGGGAAACGTGAAAATATAGAAAAAGTAGTATCCCTTGCAAGACAACAACAAATTCCAATAAGGATTGGAGTTAATGGTGGTTCTTTAGAAAAAGAATTATTGGAAGAAAATATTCCACTTTCTGAAAAAATGGTTAAAAGCGCAATGAAACATATCGAAATTTTAGAAGATTTGGATTTCGATTTGATCAAAGTTTCGCTAAAATCATCTGACGTTTTAACAACGATTGAAGCATATAGATCAATTGCTGAAAAAATACCTTACCCACTTCATTTAGGAGTAACGGAGGCAGGTACTCTTAGAGGTGGATTAATCAAATCAGCAGTTGGCTTGGGAACACTTCTCGCAGAAGGAATAGGCGACACCATAAGGGTTTCTTTAACTGAAAATCCAATAGAAGAAGTCAGCGCTGGATTTGATATATTGAAAAGTTTGGGATTAAGACAACGTGGAGTAAATTTTGTTTCCTGTCCAACATGTGGAAGAACTCAAATCGACCTAATATCGTTAGCTAAAAAGGTTGAAGATAAATTTAAAGACTTAGACAAACCAATAACAATTGCGACAATGGGTTGCGCAGTCAATGGACCAGGTGAAGCTAGACACGCAGATTTTGGTATCGCAGGTGGTATTAATGAAGGCTATATTTTTCAAAAAGGTGAAATTATTGCAAGAGTTCCTGAAGAACAACTTTTAGAAAAATTAGAAGAAATTATAAGAAAATCATACAAATAGTATATGCAAGTGTAACAAAAATATAATATAGTTGTAATAAATATAATAAATAACTATAATGAGAGGTATATATGAAAACAAAACTTTTCTTAACAGCATTAATAGTAGCAGTTATTGCACTTCCATCAAGCGCATCAAAGACGTTGACGCCTGAACATTCAACATCTGAAGAATATCTAAAAAATTATGGACATTCAGATGCTATGATTGAAATGATTCACAAAACAAAGGCTAAAGCCAATGGAGAAGTTTATGTATCAAAACAAGATCAAAGTTTAGATGATGATTTTTGTCTTGTACGTTGGATTAAAAAAGCGTTAATGTACATAGATCCTGCAGTAGATGACAATAAATTTATGAACCACGATATTAAAATAAATCCAGGAGCACATGATTTATAGGAAAATTTTATATCTTTTTATAGTTTTCACTTTTTTGGGGCTTTCTTCATTCGCAATTGAAAAAGCCTCAATTAAGTATGATGAAGATTTAATAGATTATACAAAACTAAACTCTGAAACCCTTTTACAAGAAGCTGATACTTTTTTTCAACAATATGAAACAACAAAAGATAAAAAGTATTTAAGCACGGCAATGGGAAAATACTACATATTAAACAAAATTCACCCAACTGAAATGTATCCGACTGTACAACTGGCAAGAACTTACGATATTGCACATCAAGACAGACTTGCAAAAGAATATTTTAGTATCGGATATGATATTAATAAAAGAGATCCTTACTTAAATTATTACCATGGGGAATTTTATTTCAGCAGAAATGATTACAAAAGAGCTTTAAGATACTTTAAAATTGCATATAATAATGGTTATAATGATTTTTATGAACTCAATGCAAAAATTGCAACAATATATGAAAAATTTGCAGATTTGAAAAACGCACAGTATTATTATGAAAAGGCACATGCTCTTAATCCAGAAAATTCATACTTAAAAGATAGAGCTTTGCAAATAAAATCACTTGATTACGACAAATCTGAATATTATCACTCTATTAGGGAATAACATGAAACTTAAATACATATTAGCAATCTTATTACTATCATCAAACTGCTTTGCGGCAGATGTATTTTCTCCTGTTAAAATAAGTAAAAATGAAGTAATATTCCAAGAGGCTAATAGACAAATTGATGTTATAAACCCATCACTTGAAACAAATAGCAGATGGGCAGCGTTTCCAGGCGGTAGAGGTCCAAATCAATTTATTATTTATACACCTGAATTCGGTGACAGAACGAACACCAATGAATTTGGAACTGAAGCTCTTATTCAAAACGGTATAGTAACAATGTTAAGCGGAGCAAATTCATTTATCCCAACTGATGGAATTGTTATTAGCGGACACGGATCAGCCAAAACCTGGATAACAAAAAACATTGCAGTTGGTACTAAAATTTACATTGATAAATCAACTAATACTCTTAATGCCTATACAACATCTGAAAGTTATATGTATGAAGCTGAAGAAAAAATCAAAGAAACAAAATCAATGATTGAATATTATAAGGGGAAAACCCCTAATTATGCTTGGCGTAACCCTATGAGTCATATACAAGATGCCCAAGGATACCTAAAAAAAGCGAAAAAAGACAAAAATGAGCAAGAACATATCAAAAAATATGCTGAACTTTCAATAAAAGAAGCAAATGAAGCATTATTATCAGCTTTACCAGGAATGCCTGAAGAACTCAAAGGGGTATGGATAAGACCGACTGAAAAAAATGAAGCTCAAATAGAAAAAACTTTAAATCAAATGGAAGACACAGGAATAACTGATGTGTTTTTGGAAACTTTTTATCACGGAAAAACTATTTATCCAAGCCAGACAATGGAAGCATACGGATTTTTAAAGCAAAACGAAATGTTTGACGGTTTTGATCCGTTAAAAACTTGGATAAAAGAAGCACACAAAAGAAATATTAAAATTCACATATGGTTTCAATCTTTTTACGTCGGTAATGCTACTCCGTCAAAGAACCCCAAAAGTATGCTTGCAGTTCGCCCTGAATGGGGAAATAAAATCCAAAAAGAATACGACAAAACAGGTCCAACCAGTTCAAAATCTGAACATAACGGGTATTTTTTAGATCCTGCAAACTCTGAAGTTCAAGATTTTTTAATCAAACTAATAACAGAAATTACCGACAATTATTCACCTGACGGTATAAATCTTGATTACATAAGATATCCACAAGCAATTTCTAGAAATGAAACAGGAAACTGGGGCTACACAAAAGTTGCAAGAAAAGATTTTGAAGATTTATACGGAACAGATCCGATTAATCTAAAAAAATCTGATAAACTCTGGACAACCTGGAACGAATATCGGAGGGAAAATATTACTAACTTTGTAAGAAAAGTTGGCGCATACGGCAAAGAAAATAATCTTTACGTAAGTGCAGTAATTTTCCCTGATTTAGAAAACGCTCTCAATACCAAACAACAAGACTGGAGAACCTGGTCAAGACGCGGATATATTAACGGCTTTACACCATTATTTTTAACTTACGATCCTAAAATGGTTGCCTCAATGATGAAAGATGTATCCTCAATAAAAGCAGGGAATACAGATATTTTTGCTGGAATTTTTGTAACATTTATGGGCGGGGCAAAAGAAGACTTAGTTCGACAAATCCACGAAGCAAGAAAACTAAAAGCCAACGGTATTATACTATTTGACTGGACTCATACAAAAGATAAATATTCAGAAATGCTTTCTGATAGTGCATTTAAAGCTACGAGAAAAAGATGTGACGCAAAACAAAAATCTGATGATAATGAAAAATCTTTAAAAAAGAAAGAAAAGCGCCAGAAAAAAGAAAAAGTTAAAACAAAAAAAGAGAGAAAATTCAAACTCTTTAGAAAATAATTTCTATGCTATAATTCGAGAATGATTAGGGAATACATCAATACAACATTACAAAACAAAAACACAGTAATGTTCACAACTTCAATCATTTTTATGGCTGGTATCTTATCATACTTCAACAGTTGTGAAATTGCAGTTGCGACACTTTTAACAATTTGCGGAATAATAGCAATAATTTACAGAAAAATTTCAATACGTTATGTACTATTTTGGTTGTTCATATTTTACTTTGGATTTTTCAATACATATTTCAGAATAAATACGACAGATGCACTCAATACAATAGCGCCAATTGATACCGTAATAAGAGGGCAAATAGTAACTATTCCTGAAATCACATCAAATAAAACAAAATTCCTTTTAAGAGTGAACTCAGCTGATAACAAAACAACTAATGCCAAAACTCTTGTGACAATCAACGAGCGTTCCAACGATTTTGCGATAGGTGAAACACTTGAAATAAACGGCAAAATCCGTAAACCTTTCAAGGCTGGGAATCCATCACAATTTGATTATGGGAATTATTTAAAAAATTTTGATACATTCACTACAACATATGCTACACTAAAAGATTGCACAAAAATCACCACCGAACTGGACAATAGCTGGAATTTAATACACAAACTCAGTAAAATTCGCAATTCTATATTATCGACTCACGCAAAATATTTAAAATCACCAAATTTAGAAATCTTAGGCGGTATCGTCTTTGGTGATGATGCAATAACGCCACCAAGCGAAATCAAATCTACATTTATAAATTCAGGATTACTACACATTTTAGCAGCATCTGGCATGAACGTTGCCTTCATATTCGGATTTTGGTTTTGCATAATGAGATTTTTACACATACCATACAGAATAAACATACTAGGCGGATCAATTATGGTAATCCTTTACACCTTAATGACCGGACTTGGAGCTTCTGTTTTAAGAGCTGCACTGATGCTTTTGTTTATACAAATTGGTAAACTAATAGACAGAGATGCACATAGTGTTTCATTGCTTTCTTTTGTTGCATTTTTATTATTAATATACAATCCAGCATACATAAATGATGTAGGTTTTCAATTATCATTTGTTGTAACATTTGGTTTGTTAACTACTGCGCAGACTATTTTCGACAAAATGAAAGGGATAAAACTTGCTGACTGGATTAAGGCAGGAATATTAATTCCTATAGTTGCACAAATCTGGGTTGCTCCAATACAAATGTTTTATTTTAACACATTTAGCACATACTCAATATTTGCCAATATATTAACCGTACCGTTTTTAAGCGTAATAAGTTTTGGTGGATTTATAAGTTCAATTCTTGCTACAATAAGACCAATAGCGGATTTTGTATGCGAAAGTTTTGATTTTATTTTAAAACCTATGCTGGATTGTGTTGTAACCATATCCAATTCGTTTGCAAATTTACCTAATTCTTTAATCGAAACGACTCACCCAAATATTTTCCAACTTTTCTTGTACTATGGAATAATTCTTTTAATCACATTAATAATAAAGATCGGATTTAACAAAAAATTATTTATATCAATATTTACTTTGACAATTTTATTAATAACAACCACAATTAACATTCCGAACAGTAAACTTGAAATCATTACATTTGATGTTGGCAATGCTGATGCCTTTTTGATAAAAACGCCAAACAACAAATACTTTATAATAGACACAGCAAAACTCGCATATCAAAGTAGTTCTTCTACCGCTAAAATGGTCATTCTAAAATATCTAAAAGACAGAGGAATTAAAAATATAGAAGGTCTTATCATAACTCACTTTGACTTAGACCATGCAGGTGGAGCCGTAGATTTGTTGGAGAACTTACACATCAAAAACATCTATGTAAATTCACTTAAACAAGATAATTACACCATTAAAAACTTGTTCAATGCAATTCGACAAGCAAAATTAACACCAACAGTTGCACAAAATAATGTAAGCATATATTCAGAAGTGAATTTGAACATAAAAACATATATTGCAAATATAAAAGACAACGACAACGAAAATTCTGTCATAACATTGTTGAGTTACAAAGATTTCGATATGTTATTTACAGGAGATGCTGGAATAGTTGCTTTTGACAAATTAAAGCCACAACTTCCGCACAATATCGAAGTTCTCAAAGTCGGACACCACGGTGGTAAAAACGTAGTTAACAAAGAAATGGTTTCACATTTTGCAAATCAAGTTTCTATAATTTCAACAGGTCCAAATGCGTTTGGACACCCTAACAGAAGCACTTTAGAAATTCTTAGAGATACAAAAATATACCGAACAGATAAACACAACTCTATTAAAATATCTACAGACGGCAAAGACTACGAAGTTTCAACATACAATCGTCTTAAAAAGAAATATATAAAAAGCTCAAAACAAAAAACTAATTGATTTAACGTATTGCAAAGAATTGAAAAAAATGGTAGGATGAAGAAGTGATCAAGGTTTTAGTGACCAAGTGATCAAGTAATATATTTTAAGGTTGGAAGATCCAACAGAATAGGAGAACGTATTATGTTAAAAAGTGAAGCTATGACTGGCTTTAAGACCTTA
>SUTY01000057.1 GCA_015152455.1 Cyanobacteria bacterium SIG32 | reverse complement strand
AAGATAAGGATTATAAAAATCCCGTCTTACTCTTTTTTTATAACAGAAAGGGAAATCAAATGAAAAAATTAAATGAAAAAATTTTACACGCATTGAAAAGTGGAAAAGAAACAGAAAAGATTTTTAGAATGTTATTAAAAGCGCAAGAAAATTTGTTAAAAAATCATTCTAATCCTGTTTTTAATAAAGCTGATACAAATAAGATTTTAAAAGCTCATACTAGTTTAGATGATGTTGGCAAGTCATTGTATAGGTATAATACATTGCAAGAACATCATTTAGAGAGTCAAGCACGAGAAGAATGGCAAACTTTATTACATGATATTTTAGGTTTAATAAATCCTATTGGAACATTTTTAAACACAATTAAAATTTTCATATCAAATTATTTGGAACTTCTATATCATGCATATCATTTAAAAGAGTTTGAAATGGATAAATATTATCATTCAAAAGCTAACTGTGAAGCAACGCAAACAATGGGTATAATCGGTCAAAAATCGGCAGAGATTTTAAGTGATCTAAAAGAACAATATGACAAATATACTTATGTACGTACTCATAAAGTAAGTTTAGAAGAAGCAATTGCTGATTCGGAAAGGGACCAAGTTGCGAATAGATTAGGGCGAGAAAGAGGTCGTCAATATCCTTATTGTAATTGTGCTATTCTTATGCATGATTTATTGCCTGATTATAAAAAATAGGTTAATATAAACTTATGGTAATGGAAAGATTCGTGAAAAATATATCAACAATGATTTATGGAGTTTTAGTAATATTATTTTTAACAAATTCAATAATATTAGGATTTCATGGGGTAATTGTTGTACTTACTGCAATTATTACATCAAACTTTGATATTCAGATAGGTTTATTTCTCTTTGAAATAATGTTATTGTTTTTATCTTTTGTTGCTTTATTTTTTTTCAAGTCAATAAATAAATTTAGAATTTTCTTATTAATCGTTCTGTTAATTTTACAACTGGTGTGTTTCAAATTTTCATTTTATATTCCAAGGGTAAATAACGCAATAGAGATAAATGCTTGCATTGATATAGGTGGTGTTTGGGATAATGCTACAAATAATTGTATTAGAAACTAGTTAGATTTTTTATAACAAAGAATGGCACTAGTTGATGGTAAAGAATTTGATTTTATTACGAAGTTTCCGAGCGTCCACACACAAATTGTAAGTATTATGAACTTATGCAGGATTTAATACCATAATATAAGGAATGATTATATCAAAGGATCCATAATAATTGCAACAAGTAATATTAAAAACAAGCTTAGTAATAAAACAGATATTGTGTTTGCTAATATTATTAACCAGTCTTTTGGGGATTTATTTTTTGCAATAATTTTAATAATAAATGTAATAATCTGTATTACAAATAATATTGGGAGAATAAATATATAATTGATAACTGCACAAAAAAATATAATTTCAGGTAAAAATTTAATATTGAGTCCTATAAGAGCACCAATTAGAATAATTGGTAATGTTGTACTAATTATAGACATTACCAAAGTTATTAGAAAACATTTATCAGTCTTGTTCAGCATACTTGTATTATAATATCAAAAATGTGAATTATTATCATAAAAATAAGACAGGATAACTTTTGTTATTTCGTCTTATTTACCCTCTAGTTTGCAAGATTAGAACTTGGGCGTTGACAAAATTTGTTGCGTAAAGCTACATAGCTTTCTTTTGTTTGTTGTAATTAAACGGAACAATGTTTGAAAGATCTGTTTTGCGTTCAGCTTCAAGTAGTTCAAAATTGTTTTGCAAGCGTAAAAAATAACCCTTAGACAATCCAAAATATGTTGTCAATCTTAAATCAGTATCAGCAGTAACGGAACGTTGTCCGCGAATTATTGCATTAATACGATTTGACGGCACTCCAATCGCGTTTGCAAGTGCGTTTTGAGAAAGTTCTAGTGGTTCTAAAAATTCTTCTAGTAGAACTTCACCGATATGTGGTATATTTATGAATTGTGGCATATTTTACTCCAAAAAACTGCAAACCTATTTATATTATGTACTACGTACAACGTAAAATCAACCCCATGAAAGAATTATTTTACAAAAAGTTATTATTTAGTGATAATCAACAATTTCAAGATCATGAGCATTGTTTTCAATCCATTTGAAACAAATGCGGTATTGTTGATTAATGCGAATTGAGTGTTGCCCAATTCTATCGCCTTGGAGTTGTTCCAAAAAATTTGCAGGGGGAATTCTTAAATCGGTAACGTCTTCAGCAGCATCAATCATGTGTAATTTGATAAGAGCACGGCGTTGAATTTCTGCCGGTAGTTTTTTTGAAAACTTACTGTAAAAAATCTTTTCTGTCTCTTTGCATTTGAAAGATTTGATCATGTGATTATTTTAGCATATAAGTCAGAAAACTCAATGGTAAATAAATTATAAGTAGAGAAATTAAAAGAGGATAAGATTTATTCTTATCCTCTTTTAATTTACCCTGGATGCGATTCGAACGCATGACCTACCGCTTAGAAGGCGGTTGCTCTATCCAGCTGAGCTACCAGGGCTTAGTGCTTACAAACTTTAGTTTATCATGAAAATTTTTTTTTACAAGTTTAAATCTTTTAAAAATAACATTAAGTTTTGTAACTCTATATTTTTAAATTACGCAATTTTAAATATTCATATGCATTTACATGCTCATAAGTAGTGTAGTTAAAAAGGAGATTGGTTAAATGAACAAATTACTTTCTATAGGTAGAGCAATAGGGCCTGAAAACTTTGCACAAATGAAAGGTGCTATTAGAGCAGTGACTTCTGATGGTCCAGCTCAATATGTTGGACGTTTAGAGTTTAAGAATAAAGATGCTTATGAATTTGTAGAAAATTTAGATGTTCCGGCTCAGGTGAAACAATCTGTAAAAGATGGTTGGGCTGCTATGAGAATGGCTTTGCCTGAAGAAATGGGTGAAGGTGTCGATAATATCATTGATTTTGTTGTTAAAAAGTTTGGTGGTCAAAGTGGTTCATTGAAAATGAATCATGTTATTAAAAATGGTGATGAGGTAATAGGTGAAACAGCAACAAGTATTGCTAAGAATGCCTCAGGAGCAAAATTAAAAATGCAGGGTTCAGGGAAAAATCATGGTGGAAACCTTGATATGGTTCTTATGCCTGAAAGAGGTTATGATGATCCAATATCTACAATGGTAAAAACTGTTGATGGTATTGACTACAAAGAAGTTGATGGTATGGGTAAAGTTTCCGTTAACCTTGAAGATATTGGTCTGATAAGGAAATTAGATATGGTTTCTGAGGCTCCTACAACTTATTGGGATACATATGCTAAACAATCACTTCAAGCAGACTCTTTTAAAGGTTTTGTACAATCAACAAAAGAGGAAGTTGAAAAAATGGTTAGAGATTTCGATTAAAGATAACAAACCTTAAATTATAAAGGACGACTAACAAGTCGTCTTTTTTTTAGTCTAATATTATTTTTATTGTATAATTATTTTCATAGATAAAAAATTAGAAGGGAAATATTATGCTATCCGGAAACGAAATTAGACAATTATATTTAGATTATTTTAAAAATAAACATCAACATACTATTGTTGAAAGTTCAAGTCTTGTACCAGACAATCCTACTGTTTTATTGACAACAGCAGGCATGTTACAGTTTTTACCAATATTTTTAGGTATTGTAAAATCACCATACGATCCAGCTCGTGCAGCATCTTGTCAAAAATGTGCTCGTGCAGGTGGTAAAGATTCAGATATCGAAAATGTTGGACGTACTCCACGTCACCACACTTTCTTTGAAATGTTAGGAAACTTTTCTTTTGGTGATTATTATAAAAAAGAAATTATTCCTTGGGCTTGGGAATTTGTTACTGAAGTTTTAAAATTAGACAAAGACAGACTTTGGATTACTATTTTTGAAACTGATGATGAAGCGGCTGAAATCTGGAAAAGTGTTGGTGTTTCTGCTGATAGAATCAAAAGAAAAGGTAAAAAAGATAACTTCTGGGGTCCTCCTGGTGCGTCAGGTTCTTGTGGACCTTGTTCAGAAATCCACTACGATTTAGGTGAACAATTCAAATGTTCTGATGATTGTGGTATCGATACTTGTGAATGCGACAGATGGGTTGAAATTTGGAACCTTGTATTTACTGAACTTTATCAAGATGAAGAAGGAAATCAATCTCCTCTTGAAAGTAAAAACGTTGATACAGGTATGGGTTTAGAACGTATTACAATGGTTTGCCAAGGTGTTGCATCAACTTTTGAAACTGATTTATTAAAACCTATTATGGATGAAGTTTCAAAAATGTGTGGTGTTCCTTATAAAAAATCTGAAAAAACAGACGTTTCATTACGTATTATCACAGACCACGCAAGATGTGTTTCTTTCTTGATTTCAGATGGTGTAATCCCAGGTAACGAAGGCAGAAGTTACGTTTTGAGAATGATTTTACGTCGTGCGTTACGTCACGGCAAAATGCTTGGACTTGATTTGCCGTTCTTGTATAAACTTGTAGATGTTATCATTGAACACTACGGAAAAGCATATCCTGATTTGGCTAAAAATAGAGATAAAATCATTGATGTTATCAAAAAAGAAGAAGAAAGATTTGCAAAAACTCTTGATAGAGGTTACAAACTTCTTGATGAATTTATCGCAGCTAAAAAAGATATTGATGGTGAAAGTGCATTTAAACTTTATGATACATTCGGTTTCCCTCTTGAATTAACAAAAGAAATCGCTGAAGAAAATGGATTGAAAGTTGATGAAGATGGTTATAAAGTTGCTATGCAAGAGCAAAAAGATCGTGCAAAAGCTGCAACTGCAAAAATTAGTGTTACTGGTGATATCAAATATGCAAAAATTGAAGAAAAAGTTGGTTCAACTGATTTTGTAGGATATTCTGAAAATGAATGCGAAGCAAAAATTCTTGATATAGTTGAAGAAGAAGATTATGTAGATATCGTGCTTGACAGAACTCCATTCTATGCTGAATGTGGTGGTCAAACAGGTGATAGTGGTTATATCGAAAACGACAACTTAAAAGCAGAAGTTTTAACAACATTCAAGGTTAATAAATTATTTGTTCACAGATCAAAAGTTATTAATGGTGAAATCGTTATTGGTGATACTGTAAAAGCCTCTATAGACGTTCCTCGTCGTGAGGAAATCAGAGTTCATCACTCATCTGCTCACTTACTTCAAGCAGCTTTGATTAAAGTTCTTGGTGATGAAGTTAAACAAGCAGGTTCTCAAGTTGAAGAAAATCGTATGAGATTTGACTTTACATTCTCTCGTGCAATGACCCCTCAAGAAGTTGAAAAAACTGAAGCAATTATGAACGCTTGGGTTGGTCAAAAACTTCCTATCCAAACAGATGTTATGGATATTGAAGAAGCTAAATTGACAGGTGCAACAGCATTGTTTGGTGAAAAATACGAAGATATTGTCAGAGTTGTTTCAATTGGTGGTGCTAAAAAATGCAAATGTGGTGGACACGGTCACCAATGCAAACATTCTCACACAGATGAACCTGAAGTAATTTCAAGAGAATTCTGTGCAGGTACACACGCAAAATCAACAGGCGATTTAAGACTTGTGAAAATAGTTTCAGAAGGTGCAATCGCTGCAGGCACAAGACGTATTGAACTTGTTGTTTCTAATTCAGCTTTGGAATATTTGAACAACAAAGCAAAAGTTACAAACGAATTAGAAGCTAAATTTAAAGTTCATACTGAAGAAGTTCTTGAGCGTGTTGAAAAACTTGCGGAAGAAAACAGAGAGCTTCAAAAAGAACTAACCAGAGTTAAAGAAGAAAATGCAAGAGGTAAATTTGCAACGTTTATTTCTCGTGCTCAAGATATAGAAGGCGGCAAATTATTTATCTCTAAAATCGAAGACTTTGACGGTGATGCTGTTAAAGTTGGTGTTGAGCTTCTTGCAAACAAACTCGGTGAAAGCATTATCGTTCTTGCAAACAAACGTATGGTTATGGCGAGGGTTTCTGACAGTTTTGTACAAAAAGGTGTAAATGCTGGTAAAATTGTTGGAGAAATCGCTCGTGCTACAGGTGCAAATGGTGGTGGCAGACCTAATTTTGCACAAGGTGGTGTAAAAGATGCTTCTAATCTTGATGAAATCTTGGCAAAAGTTGAAGCTGAATTGAAATAATTAAATGTAAATATTTAGAAACAAACCTGTCAAAAATATTTTTGACAGGTTTTCTACTCTCAAAAGGAGTATTTATAATGCAAATTAATTCATTAAATCAACAAAGTTTTGAAGCAAGAGTTTCACAACGTTTTATAGACGCAGGAAATTCATACCATGACAGAAATTCAACAGTAACACGTGCAAGAAAATTCAGACAACAAGTTAGAGATGTTGAAACTTTTGGACATCCTGAAACTGAAATTAAATTTTCTAAAAACGTTGACAAAGGAACTTATTCTTTGGTTTTAAAAAATGAAGAATTAGCACCTGGAGAAAGTCTTGTTATTTGTAAAAAAGATCAATTCAGAAAAGTTTTAGAATATTTTTCACACCTTACAGATGGCAAAGTTAAATTTGCAGAGAAACGCTTAACAGGCGAAATCAAATAAAAAAAGTTGGGTTTTACCCAACTTTTTTTATGCTGCTAATGATATAAAATTCAATTCTGGCAATTCGCAATTAAATTCTTTTAATTCAATATCATATTCGGCGAGAATTGCGTTAATTTCAGGGAGTTCAATAATTTCATTTGAATCCAAATTAAGATCTAAAATTGTGTCTGCAAATTTGTTGCTTGTGAAGTGTTGTTTAATAAAATCAATAAATTCTGCTACGGTAAATTCTCTTGTTAAAATTTCCATATTCATAAATAGCCTCTCTTTCATATTTTTATAAACAATTTTGAAAAGATGTAATTTTAAAAGATACAATAATTGTTACATAAGTTTATAATGTTTGAAGTTATAATATGATATGATTTTTTCAAAAGGAGTTAATGAAAGATGACAATATTAAAGATAGAGAGATTAGAACACAATAAAAACATTCCACAGTATCAAACAGAGGGTGCTGCAGGAATGGATTTGTGTGCGGCAATAGAAGAACCTGTCGAATTAAAGCCATTAGAGAGAAAATTAATTCCGACAGGGTTAAAAATTGAATTGGAACATGGATACGAAGCTCAAGTAAGACCACGTTCAGGTTTATCAATTAAACATGGAATTACATTAATCAATTGTGTAGGAACTATTGATGAAGATTACAGAGGTGAAGTTTGTGTTCCGTTGGTAAATATATCGAATGAAGCATATACAATTCAACCACAAGAGCGTATTGCACAAATGGTTATAGCTCGTGTTGAACAAGCTCAGATAGAAGTTGTAACAGAATTAACTGAAACTGTCCGTGGCGCAGGTGGATTTGGTTCAACTGGAAAAAATTAAGCTCTTGGGTGGGCTTCGTTATAGACTTCTTTCATATGTTGCATAGATACGTGTGTATAAATTTGCGTATTAGAAATACTTGCGTGACCTAAAAGCTCTTGAACAACTCTTAAATCGGCACCGTTTTCTATCAAATGAGTTGCAAAACTGTGCCTGAAAACGTGAGGGGTTACTTTTTTAGGCAATTCAATTTTTTCAACAATATCATTGATAACATTTCTTATTGTTTTGGTTTGAAGTCTGTAACCTGTATTATTAATAAACACAGGTGAGCTTTCAGTAGGGTCTTCTATTCTGTAACCTTTTGCAACAAGACTTCTTGCCCCTTGAATATATCTTTCTAAATATGTTTTTGCTCTGTCTGTGACAAGGATAATTCTTTCCTTTGCACCCTTACCAAAAACTCTGATTTCGTTATTTTCAAGGTTTAAGTCCCCAAAATTCAAACCACTAAGCTCAGAAACACGCATTCCTGTTGCCCAAAGTAATTCCAGGATAGCTCTATTTCTGAAACCTGCTGGTGTATCGATTTTTACATTGTTCAAAATCTGCTCTACTTCATCTGGAGATAAAAATTTTGGTAAAGATTTTGGGCGTTTTGGAAGGTTTAAACTCATTGCTGGGTTTGAATCAACTTTCCTTTCTCTGTATAAAAATTTGTAAAAAGTTCTGATAGATGCGATTTTTCTTGCAAGTGTTGTTTTTTTGTAATTGAACTTTTGTATAAAGTGAATATATTCTCTAACTTTAGAAAAGTTAACATCTTCACATGAGGTTTCATCAATCCATATTAAAAAACTCAAAATGTCTGAACAGTACGCTTTAGCCGTATGTTTAGAGAAGTTTCTCTCAACTAATATGTACGATTTGAAATCTTCTAAATCTCTCTTTGAATTTGCATTTAAACCCATCATTCACCGTATTGCTTTTTTATATTATATATTATACAATACTCTTAGAATATTTTAAATAGAAAATCAGGAGAAAATGATGAGTTGTAAAAAATTATTAGTATCAGCAATGGTTTTATCAGGAATTATGTTTAGCGCAAATGCTTTTGCAGCGGATTTGGAAGCGTCTGTTGAAAAGAACAAACATTCTAAAGCGTACCCTGAAATAAGTAAAATGATAGAATATAATAATTATTCACAAGCTGACAGTGCAATTAAAAAATTGCTTGCGGCAAATCCTAATAACGTTGATGCTCAGGCATTGGAAACTGTTTCTTTAGCAAAACAACACAAACTTGCACCAGCTCAAACTCGTTTGGACAAATTGTTAAAAGAATATCCTACAAATGCTGATTTACACTACGCTCAAGGTCTTGTTTATATGATGCGTCAAACTTCTTCTGATGTTGATTATATTAAACAATCAAAAGAATTAACAAAAAATGCAATCAGAGAATTTGTTGAAGCAGTTAATTTGAACAACAACCATTATGAAGCATATAACGCAATGGGTGTTGCAACATTAAAATTAGGTAACAGAAAAGATGCGAAAGAATTATTCCAGGTTGCATTGCAAATCAAATCTGATTTTGCGCCTGCATATGATAACTTAGGTAATCTTGCAATGATGGAAAATAATTTAGATGAAGCAGAAAAATATTTTAAAGAATCTTTGAAATATAATTCTCACAACCCAACTTCAATGTACCACTTAGGTCAAGTTGAAGCTAAGAGAAAAAATTATTCAGAAGCATTGACATGGATTAACCACTCAATTCATATTAATCCAAATTCATCTCCTGCCTTGAATTTGCAAGGTGAATTGTACTTAAGACAGGGTAACCAAGCTGCGGCAATTAACTCATTCAAAAAAGCCGTTGCTGTTAAACCTGAAAACTCTCGTCCTTATATCAATTTAGCAGGTGTTTATGAAAAAAGAGCAGATTCAGAATTTGCTATGGAGCAATTAAAGACTGCGATTGTAATTAATCCAAACTACAAAGATGGTATTTTCAGAGTTGCAAATATGTCATTAGAAACTAAAAAATATCCACAAGCGCTTGATTATTATTCAAGACTTTTAGGTGATGAAAATTATAATGACGAAGCTATTATCGGTTTGGCTAATACATATTATGAAATGGCTAAAGATACAGGTGATAGTGAAGCATATACAACAAATAAAGATGTATATTTAGCTTATGACTACGTAAATGAAGCTATTAAAAGAACTCCAAATGATTTGAAATTGCACCTTGCAAAAATCAAACTTTCAAGAATTACTCACCAAATTCCATTATCAAGAGAAAGTTTGAACTACATTATTCAATCAGCTAGCAATAGTGTAATGGATTCTGTAATCAAAGGTGAAGCATATTTAGCTTTAGGTAGAGAAAAAGACGCTGTTTATACATTTGAAAATGCGCTTAATTTCGCAACAGATGTTCAAGATTACTTGTATTTGGCAGAAATTCTTGTTCATAACAAACAATTTAGAACTGCCAGGGTTGCTCTGCAAAAAGCGTTGTTGAAAGATCCAAACAATGTAATTGCTAAAAATGGTATTGATTATATCAATCTTTGTCAAATCAAGTCACAAGAATTCTTTGACGTAGCTCAAAGACAATATAAAGAAAAGAATTACGCATCTACAATTGAATATTGTAACCGTGCAATAGACTTCTATCACAACTCAGCAGAAATTGCTAAGTTGAAAGCTATGGCATATGAAGCAGAAGCAAATTATCAAGGTGCAGTAAAATATTACAACCAGTATTTATCATATGCGCCAAACGCTGCTGACAAAGCTGAAATAACTAAAAAGATAAATAAATTCAGAACAAAAAGATAATGAAAAAATTCGATATCCGAAAAACATTTGAAATATTTTTGAGAGAGCCTCTAAGTGTATTGACTGAGGGGCTTTTTCAGATTGTAAATTTAAAATCGAATATTTTTAGTAATCCGCCGACAGTAAATGTTGATTTTATCAATAAAAAAACACAAATTACGGTTGTGGATAGTGATAATATGTACAATTTATTTCAAACAGTTTTGTATAAACGCAGACTGCAAGAGCAAAAGGAAAAGGCGCTTAAATGAAACCACATATGCAGGCAAACTTTATTGTAAGTGCGGAAAAGTTGAGCCAATGTCCTGATTTTCAACTTGCAGAATTTCCATTATTAGGGCGCTCAAATGTTGGCAAATCTTCTTTTATCAATGGTCTTGCAAATAATAGAAAGTTAGCAAAAACATCAAACACCCCAGGAAAAACAAGATTGATTAATTTTTTCAATTTTTCAAACGAATTTATTTTGGCGGATTTACCTGGGTATGGCTATGCAAAAGTTTCAAAAGAAGCCCAAAATCGTTGGCAAAAATATTTGGAAGAATATTTGTTAAAACGTGAACAGATCACATCATTAATCCAACTTGTTGACGGTCGTCATGATATCCAAAAGAATGATTTCCAAATGAGGGAATGGATTATGGCATATGATTTGCCGATTTTTACTGTTGTTACAAAAATGGATTATGTTCCAAAACCAAAAGTTCAAAGTGTTTTGAAAAAAGTTGAAAAAGAATTTGGTGGCGAAGTGTATCCATTCAGCGCAATAGATAACAGATACAATGCAAAGATTTTTGAAAAATTATTAAACACCAAGACTTCAGAAGTTATTTAATAACCACG
Organism: Cyanobacteria bacterium SIG32; assembly: GCA_015152455.1. GTDB lineage: Bacteria > Cyanobacteriota > Vampirovibrionia > Gastranaerophilales > Gastranaerophilaceae > SIG32. Next base: position 1,089 of record SUTY01000057.1, on the reverse strand, counting down.
AAATTTCTAATTGGTATATTGAAAAATATAGAATAGGAGGGTTACACCCTCCTTTGTTTATGTATGTGGTTGTCAGGCATAGCCTGACCTACGTAACTAAAATTCGTGTGGATAGTTATCTGGAATTTTCCAACCGTTATTTTGTATAATCGCTCCGCAAGTAAATCCTAACATGCTGCAAGAATGACTACCAGTACCTGATGTATCCATTAATTCATCTTGCGTATAAGCAGGTATCGCACCATTACCAAAGAAATAAAGACCTGAAGCCTTTGCATTTTTATCAGCACCAGTATTTCCACCTTTTTGTGGTCCAAAATTTGCTGTTATTAAGAATATATCGCTTCCATACGCATTCTTACCAGAATGCGGTCCATTAATGTCTATAAGAAAATGTAAATGCGGTGAATAAGAAGATTCACTTGAAATTCCTCCAGTACCAAATCTAATAGAATAGCCACTCTGTGTTATAACTGCTCTTTCACCCTCTGCTGCAGAGCCATGGTATAATGGGTTAAGACCTTGAATACATTCATCACGTTTTTCATCATTGCAAGTTTTGGCTATTTTAATATATTTTGAAAAATAATTTTCAAGAAAATGATCTAATTTTTCAGAATTAGTTTCACCTGACATATTATTCCAAGTCCAAGTATCCATAGACCCATTTTCAGCTTCGGCCAAACGCATTACCTGGTTTAATTCTGCAAAAACCTTTTGAAGTTTAACCGTCGTAATATTTTTTTTGTAATCTTGTATAAGTGTCGGAATAGTCATTGCTGCAACAACGCCGATAATTGCTAGGGTGATTAGAACCTCTGCCAAAGTAAAAGCGGATTTTGGGGAAGTGATCAAGTGACTAGGTGACCAAGTGATCAAGTTTTTTACTGGGTTTTTCATAACTTTTTTCCTTTCATTTTTTTATATGTACTACTATTTTTTAAATTACTGTTCTTTACTCCCCTCCCTCGCTAGGGAGGGGCTGGGGGTGGGTGAGCTTTTATTATTGTTAATAATCACCCACCTAAATCCTCCCTAGCAAGGGAGGACTTTTTCCTTGAAATTTGTTTTTCACATAACAAAACAAGG
>SUTY01000056.1 GCA_015152455.1 Cyanobacteria bacterium SIG32 | reverse complement strand
CTTATGGTAATGAAGTTGTTGACATGACAAAAGTTAAAACTGCTAAACACTTTGGACAAGATGAATGGGGTACAGAAATTATTGGTACACAATTTGCTAACGGTACTACTGCTCTAATTGCATATAACCCAAAATGTTCACAGGATCCTTATTCAAATACAATTACTGGTAGTGACTGTTTAGCTATTCTATATGATACTACAGGATACAAAACACCTAACACAAGTGGAAAAGACCTACGAGCAAATGGAAACGTAACCAAAGTAGGTGGTTCATCTTGTGCGTTTGAAATAGACGGTACATGTTTTGGCATGCCGTTCCAAGCTAATTCATATCATACTTGGAACGCATGTGACACAAGCACATACAAATCAACAGACGCAGAAGACCTAGCATACATGCAAAAATATGGACTTGACTACTGCTACCCATACAATGACTACTTTGCAAAAGCTGCAGAAACATGTGGTGGTACATCTAAAATGGCACAGATGTCAGATTTAGCTACAATAGCTAATCATATTTACGGAAGAACAGACATTGGTGAAAAAATAAACAAATACAGTCTTAGCATCTCAGTAGATCCAACTTCTCTAGGCTTTCCTAGCCCTTCGTTCTGGGTTTGGTCAGGCGAGGAGCATTCTTCCTATAAGAGCTACGCATACGGCTGCGACTTCGGCTCCGACTATACGGCATGGCTCGACTACTCCCGCCACACCAGCCTTGGGTGGGCGGTTTGCTTAGGTGATTAATTACAATATTAACAAATGTAACAAAAAATACCCATGCTGAAATTGGGTATTTTTTTTATACTTTATATAAATGTAAATACGAGCGAGGAGTTAAGATGATTACATTATCACAACCGTCAAATCAAGAAAGAACAAGAGCGCACGAATCTCAACGTCCTACAGGTGTTGTAGAAACTGCTGGTTCTTTGGCTATGTTATTTGAAAACGGTCTTATGACAATGGGACAATATGATGAGTTTGTGAGCAACAATCCATTTGCAGTTGATTATAGCATGTACTCAACTTTTGATGGTGGAGCAGATCTCGCTTATGGTGGATTTTTAGGCGATTTTGCAAACGCAGTTTCAACACTTGGAGATTTGGGTGGCGCAGCCGTAAGCGGTTTTTCTGGTGGTGAATCTTGTGGTGGCGGATCTTGCGGAGGATTTACTTCATTCTGTTAACAAGAAAATAAAGAAAATACATTAAAGGACGGTTTTAAAAGCCGTCTTTTTAGTTTTAAATAAAAAATATGGATAAGAAATACTATGTCTATATACTTTTAACAGAAAGAAACACTTACTATTGCGGTTATACAGACGACATTGAAAAACGTTATAAAGCGCACTGTGAAGGTCATGGCGCAAAATACACAAAGGCAAACAAGCCAATTAAACTGCTCTGGACAAAAGAATTTGATTCAAAATCAGATGCCATGAAAGAAGAACACCGAATTAAAAAATTAAACCGAAAACAAAAAGACAATTTAATCTTTCAATAACGGCAAAATTTTCTTTGATGCGTTCGCATCAGCTAATAAGAATTTGTTATTAATTAATTCATTTTTCATATCCTTAATAGCATCAAAATATTTGTGATATTTGGCAGTTGTACCTTGTCCAAAAAGCCTTTTTGCTTTCAAATAAGCAAGGCATTCTTTGCGTTTTTGGTTTCCCTGAAGATAGAAAAACTCGAATGCTTCAAAACGCTCTTTGAATTTTTCTTCTGCAGAACGGTTTGATAACACATTGGAAAAAGTTGCAGGACGTATTTTCCTATCCCATTCGTAACAAACATCAGGAATATAACAGAATTTATCAGCATAAGACAAAATATATGGAGTCCAAGAAACGTCTTCGTATGCCAATAAGCCATAAGGGTGATCTTTTACCATTTGAGCTTTGTAAATTTTATTCCATACGCCTATATTATTATAACCAGTTGAAAATATTAACCTTAGATAATCCTCAATATCATGTGCTACGCCAGAGGCGAATGGTAATCTATGTCTTACAACGTATTTATCATTATCTATTCTATACAAAGGAGCAACCGCAACATCAGAACCTGTCGCTACAATTGCATCATAAAGTTGTTTAAATCCATTTGGTCTTATCATATCGTCGTTGTCCATAAATGCGATATATTCACCATGAGCAAACTCTATTCCGACATTTCTTGTATGCGCAACACCGCCATTTGCTTTAAATATTGTTTTAACATAATCAGGATATTTTTCAGCATACCAAGAAAGAACTTCTCTCGTGTTATCTTTTGAACCATCATCAACAATAACAAGTTCGATAGAATCAAGAGTTGCACCCAAAACTGTTGCTATAGTTCTTGGTATATAATCCTGTGAATTATACGCAGGAATAACAACCGATAACTTGTATTTTTCTGGTTTAGGCTGACTTAATCTATATGCCAAATTGGTAACTACATCTGATTCACAAGTATAAATCTTTTCTTTTTTGTAATATTTATAACCTTTTATTGAATACGCGCCTTCAACATAATCTAAAATAGCTATATGCGCTAATCCATCAGAAATTTGAGAAACTAACTCATTATTTCTAAAAATTTCAAATCCGTCAACATCTCCTCTAAAATACCATGACGCTGACAATTTATTGCCATATGACTCATTTAGAACTAAATCAATTTTTGAAGTATCGAAAATATTAATTTTACATTTCGCATGTAATCCAGTAAATTCACGTTGACCATTTTTTAAAACATAAGGCTTCACTTTGAAGTTAGCGGATTCGCCAGGAGTTATATTCTCAATGATAGCACTTTCTGACGCCGCAGACTGGAAACCACTGAATTCACCAGGATTTACCTCTTTAAAAATTCTGTATCCATCAATGTTTGGAACTTTATTCCAGTACAAAAGAACTTTTCCGTCTGTATTAATTCCATATATTTCTAAATCATTAATCTCAATTAAAATATTATTTGATTTTGTAATTAATTGTTCACCATTATAAGCCTCAATTACAACATTTGAAGCCCCATACTGTACAAGATCTAAGTAACACTCATTATAACTTGTTTGTAATATTGGCTCCTCATTCAAATAAACTTTATAGTTGTTTGCGTTTTTAATCTTTTTCCATAAAATATTAGCTGTTGCACCATTAATATTTGTCAGGGTTTCAAAGTCATCAACAAATTCTTCAGCACCTAAATCAAATTTCAAAAACCCATAATCGTATTTAAACTCACCGTTAACTCGTTTGTAAGGTTTTATCTTAAGTTTGTTGTCAGTCATGCCAAAAAGCGAAACATGGTTTCCCGTAACATCTTTAAAAGAGGTGTATAAGCTATCCCCAGTCTTTTGATACAACTTATAGCCGTCAATATTTGGAGTTTTTTTCCATGCTATGTGAATTTCATTTTCATAATAAACGCATATAACCATGCGTCTATTATATACCTTTTTTTAAATTACGTAAAGTTTTGGTAAAGATTTTGACATATTGATAAAGTTGTAGTTCAATTAATATAAGACTTGGTAGGAATACATGTACATAAAACAATTAGAAATTGACAATTTCAAATCATTCGCGAATAAATCAGAAATCCCACTATTAAAAGGTTTTACCACAATTTCAGGTCCAAACGGATCAGGTAAAAGTAACATTATTGATAGTGTATTGTTTGCTTTAGGCTTGGCTAATGCTGGCGAACTTCGTGCCGAAAATTTGTCACACTTTATTTCAACATATACAAAACGTAATGATGCAATGGTAAAAGTCACATTCGGTGGGTTAGAAGATGGTCAGAATTTAACTATAGCAAGAAGAATTCGCAAATCTACACAAGGTTATGCAAGTACATATTACCTTAATGATAGTGTAACAACACTTTCTAATATTCATACAGTTTTAGAAAAATACAACGTTACACCTAACAGTTATAATGTCATGATGCAAGGTGATGTTATGGGGATTACCAATTGTACCCCTAAACAACGCAGAAAAATTATTGACGAAATCGCTGGTATTGCAGATTTTGACAGAAGAATAGACCAAGCTACAAATGAATTGGCGACTGTAGAACAACGTGTCCAAAATTCTTCGCTAATCCTTAACGAAGTTGATGCTCGCTTGGAGCAGTTAAAAGAAGAACGTGAAGTAGCGCTTAAGTACCAAAAACTTCGTGAAGAAAAAGTCGGTTTGGAAAGCCAAATCAATACAGTTAGATTTTTTGATATCAAAAGAAATCTAGAAAAAGCGCATGAAAATATCCTCGAATTTACGAAAAAGAAAAAAGAAGAAGAAGTTAAAAGCAAGGATATTGACGAAAGATTAAATCTAATTAAACAAAAATATCAAGAAATTTCTGATAAATTAAAAGAAGAAGGCGAACAACAACAAATAAATCTTAAAAAACAAGAAGAAGAAATTAAAGGCGAAATCGATAGAAAAAATAACGCTACAATTTATGCTGACAAACAAATCCATGATGGCTTGCGTTCAATAGAAAATGCTAAAAACGGTATTGAAACTCACAATAACAAAATAACTGATTTCAAACTTAAAATTAAACTCAAAGAAGATGAAATAAAAATAATTGACTCAAATCTAGCTGAAAAAAAAGCTGAATTAACCAAAATTCTTGAAGATATGACTGGTCTTAATGCGACTGCTGATCAACATATCGAACGAAGAAATGCTTTAAGAAAAGAGTTAGAAAATTTTCAAGATAGCGAAAATGCACTCATAAAAAATAAATTACCGCTTGAAAACGAATTAAACAAACTTCAAAAAGAATTTGAAGAAGCGCAGGCTAAATTAATTGAACTAGAGGAAATGAAGAAAAACTTTAATGAAAATCAATCATTAAAGAACACTCTCGTCACTCAATTAGAAAAAGAATTGCAAGACTTTAAAATTATTCAGCAAAACACTTTGCACGATTTAGATACAACAAAAAATGAGATTGACGATCTAAATTACGATATCCAAATGGCATACAGAAAAATCTCTTCTATGGAAGCTAAAAAACAGGCTTTTGAAGATGCAAACTTCGGTAGAGCTATCGATACGATAATGGGTGCTAATCTTAAAGGTTTACACGCTCCATTAGTAAAATTGGGTACTGTTGATAAAGAATATTCTACCGCTTTGGAAGTCGCTTTTGGTGGCAGAATGGCTCACGTAGTTGTTGATGATGAACATGTAGCTTCAGTTGCTATCGAATTATTAAAATCATCAAATGCAGGTAGAGCAACTTTTATACCTCTAAATAAGGTTCAAAAAGCTCCAACAAGATTGCAGCTACCAAAAGATAAAGGTGTTATTGATTTTGCAATTAATCTTGTTGATTTTGATGATAAATATTTGAACGCATTTTTCTATGCGGTTGGTGATACTTTAGTAGTTGAAAACATGGACTGTGCTAAAAAATTAATCGGCAAATATCGTATGGTAACACTTCAGGGTGAACTTTTTGAAAAATCTGGTTCAATTACAGGTGGTACCGTTAGAAAAACAGGTTTAAGTTTTAGTCAAAATGATGATACAGAACTTGAAAACTACAAATCCAGACTCAAAGAAATGGAAAGCAAATTATCATCTTTAGAACAGAAAAAAACAGCTTTAGAACGAAAATTAGAAACTGTTCGTTCAAATTATTCCGATTCTATGACTGAATTTAATAAGTCAAAACTAGAATTGGCTAATATGAATGATAATTACAATGCTAGCGAAAATATTTTGAATGAAAAAACAGAGTTTATTAAAAATGCTGGACCCAAAATTGATGCACTAAACAAACAATTAGACAAAATTGAAGAAAAACATATTTCGATCATAGATAATATTACAAGAACTCAAGAACAAATCGAAGAAGTTGAAAAATTGATTAATGATAAAGATTTGAAAGACTTAAAAGACAAAACAGAATCTGTTGAAAATGAAATTAAAAGACTTCAGAATAATTTAATGATCGCTAACAATGATATTAACGAATTTAATCGTCAGATTAATTTCCACGATAATATTATAAAAACTCAAAATGACAATATTTCTAGTATAGAAAAAAATAACGTTAAATTAGAGGAAGATAAAGCTAAATATAAAGAAGAAATTGAAAGTTTAAACGTTAAAATAGAGGATTTAAAAGAACAAATAGCAGTTATTGAAGAAAAATTAGGCAAATTGCTACAAGAACGTGATAATATCAATAATGACCTAGTTAATTTAGAGAAAGAAAAACATATTAAAATTTCTGACATTGAAAGAATTGCAGAACAAATTGAATCTTTCAAAGCTCGACGCAGAGAATTAGAACCTCAAATGGATTTGGCTCGTGAGGAACTTGAAAAATCAGGTGTTGAAATTAATAAATTGGAACCAGTTAATATTTCAATTGATGAAATTACATCTAAAATTCAAAGACTTGAACGTCGCATGGAAGAACTTGGTGACGTTAACATGCGTGCTTTGGCAGCATACGAAGAAGTGCTTGCACGCCAAGAAGAACTAAAATCTCAGATTGAAACTCTTTCTAAGGAAAGAAAAGAAATCTTAGACAGAATGAACGGTTACGAACAACTGAAAAAAGAAACTTTCTTAAAGACTTACAACAACATCAATGCTAACTTTAAAGAAGTTTTCCACAGGTTATCAGAAGGCGAAGGAGAATTAGTTTTAGAAAACCCTGAGGATCCACTTTCTGGCGGTTTAGATATGAAAGTAAGTATTAGAGATAAGAAACACCAAAGATTAGGTAGTTTGTCCGGTGGTGAAAAATCTCTAACAGCTTTAGCGTTTGTATTTTCTATTCAAAGATATATGCCAGCACCATTCTATGCTTTTGACGAAGTTGATGCCAGCCTTGACACAATGAACGTTGAACGTATCGCCCAAATGGTGCAGAGCCAAGCAAAAGATACGCAATTTATAGTAGTTAGTCACCGCAAACCTATGATAGAATCAGCTAATAGAACAATTGGTGTTACACAAAAAGAAAAAGGTATCACTCGAGTTACAGGGATTAAATTAAGAGACGAAGAATAATGACAGAACAAGCCGCATTAAATTATAATATTAATAGTGCAAACTTACCAGAAATCGTTCAAACAAATGAAGACGAAGGTATTGGTATTCTTGTTTCTATGGCTAAATCAGGCAAAATTGATCCTTGGAACGTAGATATAATTGATGTTACTGATAAATATTTGGCTCATATTTGTGAAATGAAATCACAAAACTTGAGATTAACTGGAAGAACATTCTTATTTGCAGCTGTTCTTTTAAAATTAAAATCCAATGTTTTAGAAGGAAATGATATTTTACAAATCGGTGAACCTGATTATACAGAAGGTCTTGAGTATGATGACGACGGTTTTATAGTTGAATATCCAGAAGAAGATGAGTTCACTCCGACAAGTAACGTCGTTTCTATTGATGAAGTTTTACAAAGAAGAACAAGTGTTCGTTTAAATAGAAATCGTGTTGTTACTTTGAGAGATTTGATTAGACAATTAGAATTCTATGAAAAACTTGAGAAAAAACAGTCACTTGAACAAGCACACGAACGTGCAAAACGCAGAGTTCAGTCATATTCAAGGTTTACACCTGATGATATTATTAATCTAGCACATGAAGAATACATTGAAGACTGCGTGCTTAAATTAAAAGAAAATCTTGTTCAAATTTTTACTCATGAAGAAAAAATTGAACTTAATGAACTAACATTATTAGGAATGGATAAAATTAGTGCTTATATTGCGTTATTATTCTTAACTGCTGAAACTGATTACGATTTAAAGCAAGATGAATTTTATTCTGATTTATATGTAGTAAGAGGTGAAAATGGAACAGTTGAAAACTAGAATTGAAGCTGTTTTATTCACAACAGCTAAAGCGTTAACGGCAAAAGAAATTGGAGAAATATTAGAAGTAGAACCTGATGTTGCAGAAGAAGCGTTATTAGAGTTAATAATGGATTATTCATCTCGTGATGGAGCTTTAGAGATTGATGACGACAATGGATATATTCTTCAGCTAAAAGAAGAATATATGGATATTGTTGAAAAACTATGTCCTGTTGACTTAAAAACTGCAGTACAAAAGACTTTAACCATTATTGCACTAAAAGAGCCTCTAAGACAAACAACTTTGATTGAAATGCGAGGTTCAACTGCATATGAGCACGTTCAAGAATTATTAGAAAAAGGCTTCATATCAAAAACAAAAGATAAAAATGGCAGAAGTTACAACTTAAAAACAACACCTAAATTTGCTGAATATTTTAAATTAAAGGGCGATACAAGAGCTTTGGCAAAAATGCTTGATTTAGAGAAAAAGGTGTCAGATGAAAAAGCACAGTAATATCCCACTAATTTTAACAGTTGGCTTAATTGTAATCATTTCTATAAAACTATTACCTATTTTTTTGTATAAACACGGCAAATATTGCTATGACCATAAACAATACTATAAAGCAGCAAATTCATTGAAATATGCCTTATTGTTTGCTCCACAAAATTCAGATTGCAGATATTATTATGTTAAAACTTTATCAAATTTAGATCCTACATATAAAATTCAAAAGTTGGTTTACGACATTTCAAGAGGGAAAAATGATGATAGCGCAAGATCTCTCGCTGAATTTACAGTAAACGAATGGCGAACAACCATTCACCAAAATATAGGCAGTAACTATATTGAACAGGCCCCAACTGGTTCAAATATTATCCGTTGGAGCAAAGATTCATTTCCATTAAAAGTTTATATCGAAAACAAAACAAGTTCTCAATTGCCAGATTATTATAAATCCGCTGCTTCAAGAGCTTTTAATCAATGGGATAAATCAATTGATTTCGTAAGTTTTAAATTTGTTTCAAGTCCTAGAGAAGCTAATATTAAGATTTCGTATGAACCTTTACCTAAAAATGTATGTTCTGGAAATATATGTAGATATGTAGTTGGTTATACAACACCACAAATTATAGGACATACCTTAAAATCAATGGTAATTACGCTCTACGATAAAGATCCTAAAGGTGTATTTTTCTCTGATAAAGAGATTTACAACACATTACTTCATGAATTAGGACATGCACTTGGAATTATGGGGCATAGCTACAATTCTATTGACCTAATGTACCAGTCATCAGATGAAAATTCTAATTTATTTAAGAAATACCGAAGTGATTTTTCATATTTAAGTGGTTCTGATGTTAATACAATGAATTTATTATATATGCTTGACCCTACCATTAGTAATAAGTTTATTACGGATAAATCAGGTTTAATATACACTCCTGTTCTGTTAGGAACAGCAAAAGATATTGCAACTCGCAAATTAATCGAAGCACAAAATTACATAAAAAAATCACCAAAATTAGCAGTTGGATATATTGATTTAGCAATTGCATATGAAGAATTAGGACAATATAAAAAAGCAATAAATGCTCTTAAAACGGCTGAAAGATATGCTAAAGATGATAACGAAAAAAATGTTTTATATCATAACTTAGCTGCTATTTATCAACAATTAGGCGATTTTACCAATTACCAAAAATATGATGAACTTTCTCAAAAATATAGATAATTCTACTAGCAAATTTATTTTTTAGAGGTTTTAATAATTTAGGAAAGTTTATATGCGTCTAAAATTATTTCTTTTAATTTTAATATTTTTCTTTAATTGCCCACTAGAGGCAATCTCTGTTCCTGCAAAATGGGCAAGACCTCAGTATATAAAAACATATATTCCACCAAAACATAAACACACAAAAATGATGAAAGATGCTTTTGACAGTTGGTCCAAAGCTAGCAAAAATAAAGTTAAATTCTATTACGTACATAATCCCAAAATTGCACAAATTCGAGTTAATTTTGTGGAAACAATGCCTTATGACGAATGGTCAGTATCAACACAAGAAACAATGGTTAGACGAGGTAAACGCCTTAGAACTCATATCTACATAGCTTCTCAACGATACGACGGCGAAAAATTAGGCAAAAAAGACATTTATGCATTAATGCTTCATGAAGTAGGACACTCTCTAGGACTACCTCACACCAAAAATAAATTAAGCATTATGTATCCAACAACTACAATTTCACAAAATATACAACAAACAGATATTGATCGCTTAAATTCATTATACGGATTTAAAACAAGATAAGGAGAACAACCATGCAAATTAACAAGATAAATAATGTGAACTTCACAAGCGTTATCCCTGTTAGAGTTATCGCAAATGGCCAAGAAGTGAAAGACGAAGAAACAGTTCGCAAAGGTTGTAACGCCCTTATTAGAGAAATTTCCGGACCTATTCATAGATCAGAAAATCCAAATACACGTCCAGCTGCGGCAATATTAAGTACAATGGATCCTCATTACAATTACTTTTTAGCATATACAAAAGGATATAAAAACATTAATGAAACATCAACAAATTCGGATTATTTTAAAACAATAATGGGTTCTAATGGTGGTTATATCGTTACAGGTCCTCAAGTTCAATTACTTAGTGATGCAGGATTAGAAATTGGCAGAGCTAAAAAAGAATGTAACGAATACGGCTTGCATAATTCTGACCGCTTGCAAAATGCCTATATAGCTTATCAAAATACTATTAAAAATATTGGTAGTAATACTAACGAAAGATTAACCGAACTATGCGACAAAAAGACTGGCAGACGCCTAGGTAAACAACAAGAAATAGAGCTTCATATATCAACTAAAACCGTAAAACGTAATGGTAAACCTGCAGTTGTTGTAAAAAGCATAGATGAAATTAATTTCAAAGACAGATAATTTTTACAATATCTTCACAAAGTCTTTAAATAGAAATTTCTTTCAGTTATATTTAACAGGTTGGCACAATAACACTGGAGAGAAAAATGTATAATGTAGCAATAATTGGTGCAGGTCCTGCCGGAATATTCGCAGCTTTAGAAGTAACAAAACTAAGACCTGATTGGAAAGTTGTTTTAATAGAAAAAGGACAAAAAATTGAAAGCAGAAAATGTCCACTAAGAGAAGGTTCACCTAAATGTGTAAACTGCAAACGTTGCGGTCTATTATGCGGTTGGGGTGGAGCTGGTGCATTTTCTGATGGTAAATTGACTTTAACTCCAGACGTTGGAGGTCACTTGGTTGATTATATGCCAAGAAAAAAAGCTGAAGAATTAATTGACTACTCAGATCAATTGTACCTGGATTTTGGTGCAACAAAAGAAGTTTTTGGTACTGATATTAAAACATTCCATGAACTTGAACACCAAGCAGTATTAGCTGAGCTTAAACTTGTTTACTCCCCTGTTAGACACTTGGGAACTGAAAGAAGTCTTGATGTTCTCAAAGCTATGCAAGACTACTTAGATGAGCGTATAACTATCTTAAATAACGTTGCAGCTGATAGTCTAATTGTAGAATGTGAACAGGTTAAAGGTATTAAATTAAGCAACGGTGAAACAATCTCTGCTGAATATACAATTATTGCTCCTGGTAGAGAAGGGGCAGATTGGCTAACACATGAATTTGCTCAACATAAAATAGGTATGGTAAATAACGCTGTTGACGTTGGTGTACGTGTTGAATTACCAGCTCCTGTTTTTGAACCGTTAACAAATAAATTATACGAATCAAAACTTATATATAACTCACCTACATTTGGTGATGAAGTTAGAACTTTCTGTATGAATCCAAACGGTGAAGTTGTTCAGGAAAATTATAGTGGTATTGCGACCGTAAACGGTCATAGCTATGCTAATTTCAAAACTCCTAATACAAACTTTGCTTTACTTGTTAGTGAGAAATTTACTGAACCGTTCAAAGAACCTATTCAATACGGTCAACACATTGCAAGATTAGCTAACATGCTTGGTGACGGTATTCTTGTACAAAGATTTGGTGATTTGCTTGAAGGACGTCGCTCAACTCCAGAAAGAATTAAATCAAGTATAATAACTCCTACATTAACTTGTGCAACACCTGGCGATTTAAGCCTTGTAATTCCTCACAGACAATTAACAAGCATTAAAGAAATGTTATTTGCGCTTGATAAAATTGCTCCTGGAACCGCTTCTAGATACACGTTATTATATGGTATCGAGGTTAAATTCTACTCTGCTAGAGTAAAATTAACTGATGAACTTGAAACTGAAGGAGTTAAAAACTTGTTCGCAATCGGTGACGGTGCCGGCGTAACACGTGGCTTGATCCAGGCATCAGCTTCAGGTGTACACGTTGCACGAACTATTTGCGCTCGAGGTTAATAAGTGGTATAATTAAATTATGAATAATAAGGTGAGCCTGACAAC
>SUTY01000055.1 GCA_015152455.1 Cyanobacteria bacterium SIG32 | reverse complement strand
TTGTTCAAAGTCGTACCGTCATCCTGAACTTGTTTCAGGATCTATTACAAAACCAATTAATAGATTCCGAAATAAATTCGGAATGACGCCAAGCGGTGCATTTACACTTGCTGAAGTCCTAATTACCCTAGCAATTATTGGCGTTGTTGCAGCAATGACAATACCAACATTAGTTGCAAATTATCAACAAAGATCTTGGGATACTGCATCAAGTGTTTTCAATAGAAGACTTGGTGAAGCTCTAAAAATTATGAATGCTAATTCTAGTCTAGCAGGTTTTGAGTCAACTGCAGATTTTGTTGAAGAATTAGGTAAACATATTAAAATTACAAAAACTTGTTCTAGTGACAAATTAACAGATTGTTTTACATCTGAAATTTTAACTACTGCTGATCCTGTTGAAACAAGTAAGTTAAAAGCATCTAAAAATCTTTATTCAACAACAGATTATGGTACAGAAACTATTGGTGTAATGTTTGGTGACGGAACATCTGCTCTAATTGCTTACAACAAAAACGCAACAGAAGATCCATATTCAAACACTGTAGTAAGATTTTCAGGTGGACGTGATAGCGTAGCAATGGGTACTGATGCAGTATCAATCCTATACGACGTAAACGGTCTAAAAACACCAAACGAAATGGATACAGGTAAAGATATCAGAGGATTAAATATTGCAATTAAAACTGGCGCAGCAATTAAGAACTTAGGAACAATATCTACACCAGTAGATTGTTCAACAACTGCTTCAACATCTACAGATGCAAAAATCAAAGCAGACTATGACGCATATTGTGGACCAACACCGTCAGGCTATTCATCTGACTACTGGGCAGGTGCTAAGAGGGCTTGCGTAGATGAAGGCATGCACCTTCCAACATTACAAGAACTACGTGACCTCTATGCAAGAAAGGGTGAAGAAGGAATTCCGACTTCTGGCTACTACTGGTCTTCGTCACAGGACGGTATCTTCAGCGCGAGGGTACTCACCTTTGCCAATGGGAGCGGCGGGACCAGCCGCAGCAAGGGCAACAGCGGCAGTTACGTGTTGTGCTTAGGTAATTAAAATCACCTATGATTGTAACAAAATGTTAAAACAAATTTAAAACGTCAAAAGCTACATTAAATAAGACTTTTGGCGTTTTTGCATAAATAGGTTGATTAAAGTTTTCAAAATAAATGTCGATAACTTATTTGTCAAACGAACAATAAGGAGTAGAAAGTATGATTACTGAAGCACAAGCTGAATTATTAGGGATTAATGAAGCGGAGATCGACATGTCTATGCCGATTCAACAGTTATTTGACGAATGTTTGAACTTTATCTCGATATCGAGTTTTGAGTAAGAACAAAAAAGAATTAAAAGGGTAAATATGAAATTTACCCTTTTTTATTGCGTTAGGCTATATACATATTCCTATTCTTGTAATAAAATATAAGTAACAAGAGGGAATATTTTTATGAAGAATTTATTAAAAGTTTCTTTGGCAGTCGCATTACTTACAAACTGCGCTTATGCAGGCTTTAAAGAACATTTTGATTTAGGTCAACAGTATTTGTCAAATTATCAATATTCAGGAGCTATTACTGAATTTAAAAATGCCCTACGCATAAATTATTTAGACAATTCTGCAAGAATAGGTTTGATAAATTCTTATATTTCTCGCGCTACTTATTACGGTAATACTGAACATAATTACCAAAAAGCCGCAGACGACTACAGAAGTGCTTTATTCTATATGCAGTATTACCCTCTAAAAGTATCTTCTCAACAATATATTCCTCAAGTTACTGCTAATTTAAACACTCGTTTAAGCCAAATAAATTATGACAGAACACCTCAAAATAGGTTCAAAACTGCAAAACAATTAAGAGCTGAAGGGAATTTTTCTGCTGCAGCTTATGAATTTAATCAAGCCTTAGCTGACAGAAGCCTTCAACAAGAAAGTTTTGAGCAAGTTGGCGACATAATGAAACTTTTGGGTAACAACCAAAAAGCTGCAGAATATTACAGAAAATCAATTGCGGTTGATCCTGATAATATCCCTCTAAGACTCTCTTATGCCAAAATCCTTGATGATTTAGGAAATGAAAACGCAGCAGTTCAGGAATACAATTACATTTTAAGCAAAACAAACGACAATAAGGAGCTTTTATATTCACTAGAAAGAATTTACAAGAAAAAACTTGAAAAATCACCACACGACGCCGATTTAACTGCAAATCTTGGTGCTATTATGCAAAAACAAGGGAATTTTGACGCTGCATTAATGTACTATCAAAAATCAGAGTCTTTAAATCCTTCTAACATCAACACAAGATTGAATGTCGGAACCCTCTACCACGAAAAAGGGGACAACAAAACTGCAATAAAAGCATACGATTCAGTTTTGATACTATATCCTGATAACGTTAACGCTAACTTATACAAAGCACAAGCCAACGAAGCTATGGGAGATACAAAATCTGCAATTGAAGGTTATAAAAAGGTATTAGCACTTGACCCTGCAAATGTAGAAGCACAAAATAAATTACTTAATACCGTAAAAAGTACAATGTCAACCGCTCAATTTATAGAATATGTTAAAAAGAATATGGCAGAATCTGAACCAGCTAACCTGTTCTATAATTACGCCTTAGAACTTCACAGACAAAATAAACTTACTGATGCAATAACTCTCTATAAAGAAGCTCTAAAATCTAATACACAAAACTCAGAAATATACGTAAACCTTGCTATTGCACAAAACCAAGCAGGATACACCTTATCATCTATTGAAACACTTAAAACCGCACTTGAAAAATTCCCTTCTAATGCACAATTGAAAGATGTTTTAAAATCTGTCAACAACGATTTGATAAATAGCAAACTTGCAAGAGCAGCAGAATTTTTCAAAAAGAAAGATTTCAAAAATGCTATTGCAACATACCAAGAGATTTCACCTGCGACTATGGAATCACTATTGGGCATAGCTTCAACATATCAAACAATGAAAGATAGTAAAAATGCTATTGCTTACTACGAAAAGGCTCAACAAATAAGCCCTAAAGACTCAAATATTCCATACTATATAGCAACAATTTATGCAGATGATGAAGATTGGGAAAATGCAAGAAAATACTTAAACACATCACTATCAATGGACAGTAATAACAAACAATCAGCCGAGTTTTTAAAGACTGTCACCGAACAGATTAACCTAACAAATTTGAACAAAGCTATTGCGCTTTATGATAATGAAAAATACAACGACGCATTAACAATATTTGATCAATTAATTGAAAATGATAAAAACAACTCATTCGCATATTACTACCGTGGAATGATTTATGACACACAAAATAAACGTCAAGATGCAATCAACGATTTTAAAAAAGCATATGAATTAAATAAAGAATTTGAAATAACAAATTATTTGATTGCAGCTGATTATGACACTCTTGAAAATTACAAAGAAGCATACACTTATTACACAAAATACGCTTCTTCAAATGCACAAGATGACGAATATAAACAATACGCAAAAGCCAGAGCTGAAGAACTAAAACAATATGCAAACTAGAGTAAAAGAATTAATCAAGAGCAAGGTTTCACTTGCACCTATGGCTGGAATTACAGATTATGTTTTAAGAAGTTTGGTAAGAAAATACTCGCCAAACTGCCTTTTGACCACAGAAATGATAAGTTCCGAATTTTTAGCCCAAAATCGTCCAAGTGAAATTACAAAACGAGATGAAAACCACTCACCAATTTCTTACCAAATAAGCGGACATAAACCTCATTTAATGCAAAAGGCCGCTGAGGTATTGACTCCGATTGCTGATATGATTGATATAAATATGGGATGTCCTGTCAAAAAAGTTGTTGGCGGACAAGATGGTTGCTCATTAATGAGGAATCCAAAACTTGCAGCTGATTTGGTTAAAGCAGTAAAAGACGGAACAGACAAACCTGTCAGCGTGAAATTCAGATTAGGATACACAATGGATGAGCTGAATTTTGTAGAATTTGGACAAAAAATGCAAGAGGCCGGAGCTGAATTTATAACCATACACGGAAGAACACGTTCTCAAATGTATTCAGGAAGCGCAAATTGGAAACTAATCAAACAACTAAAACAAAATGTTGATATACCAGTTTTTGCCAACGGCGATATTGTATCTATTGATACCGCAATTCAAGCATTAGAAGACTCTCAAGCTGACGGAATAGCTATTGGACGTGGAATTTTAGCTGATGCTTCACTTATACATAGAGTTGAACACTATCTAAAAACAGGCGAAAAATTACCTGAACCTACACTTCAAGAAAAAATAGATATGCTAAAATGGTTACTTGATGGAGAAATTAAACTACGAGGCGAAGATGTTGCTATAAAATTCTGTAGAAAATATTATGCATATTATCTTACAGGATTTCAAAATGCTGCAAAAATTCGAGGACAATTGGTTACAGAAAGCAGTTATCTAAATATCCTTAAATATTTAGATAGCCTTATATAATGCCAAATAACAAAATATTTTACATTCTCTCAGGTGCAGTAACTGCCAATAAATCCAGCGCATTGTTTAATACGGTTTTTACGGCATAAACAAGTGCTAAACGAGCTTTTGTAAGTTCTTTATTATCAGAAATTACACGTACTGCATTGTAGAAAGAATGGAATTCACTAGCCAATTCCTGAACATAACGACAAATTGTATAAACTTGTCTTGTTTTAGCAGAATTTTCGATCATAGACTTATATTCTTCAAGTTTTAATACAAGTTTTCTACCATCTTGAATATTACCATTCAACAATGTTTTGTCAAAATTATCAGTCAATTCTTTAAACTCATTTTCTGACAGAATTGCAGGAGCTTTCTCGCCTGTTTCTGAATTGATTTTTTCATTAATAACATTTCTGATAATTGAACAAGCTCTGGCATGAGCATATTGAACGTAGAATACAGGGTTTTCGTCACTATTTGTTTTTGCCAGTTCAATATCGAAATCCAATGTTGTATCGATATTTCTCATAGACATCCAAAAACGAGTTGCATCAACACCAACTTCATCAATCAAATCTTCCAGAGTAACCATATTTTTACGTTTACCCATACGTACTTCATTACCATCAATAACAAGGTTAACAAGTTGACCTAAAAGAACTTCTAATTTATTTGGATCGTAACCCAATGCCTCAATTGATGCTTTTACACGAGCAACATAACCGTGGTGATCTGCACCCCAAATGTTAATCATTCTATCAAAACCACGCTCTAATTTATCAATGTGATAAGCAATATCCGCAGTTAAATATGTATTTGAACCGTCAGCTTTTTTAATAACTCTGTCTTGATCATCACCAAAATCTGAAGATTTAAACCAATCTGCGCCATCTTTTTGATAAATTTTACCACTTGCTTTTAATTTATTAACAGATTCTTCAACTTTACCAGATTCGTGCAAAGTAAGTTCTGAATAGAATTTATCGAAATGAACTCTGAAATTATCTAACAAAGCCATTTGCAAGGCTTCCATTTCAAGTTTTGCAAAATTACAAAGATAAGATAACTCAATTTTTGAAACATCATTTTCAACTTGTTTTAATAATTGTTCATTTAAAGAAACAAATTTTTTAGCTACAGGGATTAAATACTCACCAGGATAGAAATTTTTGCGTTCAATCTCATCTACTGGGAAATCAACATTTTCCCCCAACTCCTGACGAATTCTAATTGCTAATGAATTACCCAATTTTTGGATTTGCGATCCCGCATCATTAATATAAAATTCTTGATAAACTTCGTGTCCGTAGAATTTAAAAAGGTTAGCCAAAACACTACCCATAGCAGCCCAACGACCGTGACCAATATGGAATGGTCCAGTTGGGTTTGCTGAAATATATTCCAAGATTATTTTTTCTTTTTCAATTTTTTCAGGTTTGCCAAACAATGATTTTTTAGCAAAAATCTCGTCAACTAAATTTACTAATAAAGTTTCACCAGCTTTGAAATTAATAAATCCTGCAATAACTGAATATTCATTATCCTCTTTTTCAATAAATTCAACAATTGCATTTGCAATCATAGGTGGCGCAATTTTAGCATTACGTGCCAACATAGAAACGTTCACTGCATAATCTCCAAAATCAGCATTTTTAGGGCGCTCTACAACCAACGTTCCACGTTCATATTCAGTCATTTGACCTAATTTATTAGCTTTAATAGCTTGTTCTATAGCATTTTCAACTTTGTTTAAAAAATAATCTTTAATCATATCTGTCCTCTCTTAAGACAATTATACAACAAACAAAAAGAGGCTATACTCAGCCCCTTTAGTTTACTTAATTCTGTTCTAAAAACCTAACTGTTCTCTTGTTTTCATTCTGCCACAAGATTTATCTTCGTCGCAAAAACCTAAGCGTTCACACTTTGGAACCAAATAAGGTTTTAACCAAGGTTCTTCAGCCACAAGAGCATCACACATCATTTTAACCATAGTTCTGATTTCATATTGAGCTCTGGTACAAAGTCTTAAGTTTGCCAAATGAATCATTTCTCTTAAATTTAAACTTGTCACAAGAGAGCTTGCAGCTGCATTTGGTAATACAAATCTCGCATCTTCAGCTGGAATACCTGCTTCAACAAATTCC
Organism: Cyanobacteria bacterium SIG32; assembly: GCA_015152455.1. Lineage (GTDB taxonomy): Bacteria > Cyanobacteriota > Vampirovibrionia > Gastranaerophilales > Gastranaerophilaceae > SIG32. The sequence continues at coordinate 6,490 of SUTY01000055.1, read as the reverse complement.
TGGTATTGAGCAGAAATCTTATCCATAAAGTCAACAAATTTAGCTTTTAATTCTTCATTCCTTTCAATAGTTGGAGGAATTATATAATCAAATTGTCCTTTTTCTTTAACATATCTTTGAGATTTTTGCGAAAAAGACATATGTCTATGTCTTACAAGTTGGTGAGTACAAGCTCGAGAAACATTTGAAATCGCAAAGCTAATCTGTATATGCTCTATTGTTGAATAATGACCTGATGAAATCACTCTTTCTATCAACTTTAACATTTTTTCTTCATCATCAGTACTGTTATAAATATTTATAGGATAATCCGCACTGTAGCAAGTACGACAAGCCGTATAAACAGTTTTTAACATATTTTGTGGTTTAGAAATTAAATTAACAACTGGTTTATTATTTTCACACATATCCCTAATCTCCCTTACTAAAAAAATTATAGCCCACCTAAAACAGGAAGGCTATAATTTAATTTTTTGTTACAAACAATCAGACTACGCTTTTTTACCGTAACGTTTGTTAAATCTTTCAACTCTACCTTCAGAGTCAAGGATTTTTTGTTGACCTGTATAGAATGGATGGCATTTGTTACAAATTTCAACTGTAATGCTATCAGCTACAGATCCTGTTTCAATTTCGTTACCGCAAACACATTTGATTGTCATTTTTTTATAATCTGGATGTATTCCGTCTTTCATTTTCTACCTCATTTCTTTTTATCAAGATTCCAAACTTGAATATTTCGACTGTTACTATTGTATATCAATAAATTTTAAAACGCAAGTTCTCTTAACGTTTCTTTAAAAATCATGCATTTGCATGAGGAATTCATGCCAGTATTATATAAAAGGTTGATGTAATTTTCATGCCAATTTGAAATAATAGTTGAGTAACCCATTTAATAGGAAAAACTCAATGAATCTGCACGAAGAATGTTTATTAAGATATTTAAAAAACCCTGATGAATTATCATATTCCACTGAAATATTAAAATTAAATAATTACATACTAGAAAAACAATTTATAATGAAAAATTTTGTTGCCAAATCTTTTACAATCAGCTATACTGATAGAATAGATTAGGGAACTTTTAACATGTTAAAGAAAATTTTATATAGTTTATGGGTAGTTGTATTTATATTACTTGCAACTTATACAGCAAAAAGCGCACAGTTTGGCGGCTTTTTAGATACGGTTGAAAACAAAACTTTTGATTTGCGTCAAAATATGATAATAAATTCTGGATACAAAAAGGCAAACAAAGATATAGTTATCGTAGCAATTGATGACGCTAGTTACGAATATATTCTTGATAAATATGGGGAATGGCCTTTACCCAGAGATGTTTATGCCAAAGTTATTGAATACCTTGAAGCTCAAAACCCTAAGAGTATAGCTTTTGATTTAATGTTTGTAAAATCAATAAAGAGCTCTACAAATGCAGATATGGCTTTAGCGAATGAATTTAGAAAATTCGACAATATTTATACTGCAATGAATATGGATAATCAATCGGTTGAACTTAGAATACCTATTGAATTACCTGAACGATTAAGGGTTCCAGTTATAAACTATTCTCGCAATATAGACTTTGATTCGTTGTCATTTCAGAATTGTCGAGCAATTTTACCAGAAATCATTAATGCAACACCAAACATTGGCATGATAAATGTTTCAAGAGCTGATGACGGTATAATTAGAAAAATGCCATTGTTTATCAAATATCAGGGTAAATTTTATCCTCAATTAGCCTTTAAATTAGGCATGGGAATAATTAAAGAAAACGAATCATACGAACCTGCCAAATATATTATCGACAGAAAATCGAATTTATTACTTAATAACCGAAAAATATTTATGGATAAAGATGGCAGCGCAATTCTTAATTGGTATGGTCCGACTGGAACATATCAACAAATTCCTATGTACAAATTAATCAAAGCGGTTGAAACTGGTGTAAAAGATCCGTACGATTTTGAAAATAAAATTATTTATTTTGGCACAACAGCTTCAAGTTTATTTGATATTAAAACAGTACCTGTGGGTAAAATATATCCTGGCGTTGAAATTCAGGCAACATACGTTAATAACTTGCTGGACAATAATTTTATAACAAAAGCTAACAAATTAATCACAATTGTCCTTGGTATAATTCTTGCCGCAATAACTGGCTATTTGGTACTAAATTTAACATCAACGGGAATAATAACTTTATCATTCATTTCAATGTATTCTGCATACATAACGTTTACATATCTAGCAATGAAATATCACAACATGTGGTTTGACATAGTATATCCAGTTGTACTTGGTACGTTAGTTTTTGTATCCGCATTTGTTGTAAAATACATCATCAAATCAAGAGATTTTGAAAGACAGTATTTACTTGCAACAACCGACGGATTAACCGAACTTTACAACCACAGATATTTCCAAGAACAAATTAAAATGCAAGTAGAACAATCAAAACGTTACGAAGCACCATTTTCGTTGATAATTTTAGATATCGATCATTTTAAAAAATTCAACGACACTTACGGACACCAAGCTGGAGATGCCGTTTTGAAACAAGTTGCTACATTACTCAAATCAAGCGTTCGTGCCACTGATATAGTTTGCAGATACGGCGGAGAAGAAATGAGCATAATTTTACCGAACACATCAAAAGAAATGGCAATATTAACCGCTAAAAAAATCTGTAAAAAAGTTGCCAACAAAATGTTCAGATTAAATAACACTCAAGAAAGCAACGTTACTATAAGCCTTGGGGTTTCCACATTCCCTGATGACGGCGCAACAGCATCAACTATAATAGAAGTAGCAGACAAAAGGCTTTATGTATCAAAAAATAACGGAAGAAACCAAGTAAATTAAGGAGTAAATATATGAAAATAAAATTATTAGCACTATTTATAGCATTAGTAACAACCATACAAATATCAATAGCAGCCCCATTCAGCGCTAACGCAAAAACAAAAAGAATTCCTGCAGGCACAAAACTTACAATGCAATTATTATCACCAGTTACAACAAGCGCAAATTTAGAAGGAACAGACTTTACCGCAATGTTGTTAACTGATCAAACTGCAGATAATGATGTTATTCTACCAATGGGAACTGTAGTCAGGGGTAATATAAAAAGAATTACACCAGCACAAAGAATGTCGAAAGGTGCAATTCTTTATATGGATTTTGACCATATTGTAACTCCAAACGGCAGACAGTTACCACTATCTTTAAATATCGTAGGTAGAACAGACTTAACTTATGACGGTGGAATTACAACAACTAAAGGCTACGCAGATGCGTTTAGAATTACATGCAAAAAGTCTGCTGATATTACAAGAAAATCTGTTGACTGGGGCAAAGAAGTTGGTGGCAACTATTGGAACGGCAATATGAAATATCTAAGCGTTCCTGTAGGTGCAATCGGTGGTGCTTTAGGAACTGCTGGATTTTTTGTATATGATAGCATTGCAGATATGATAAGAAAAGGTGAAAACGTTTATTTAGAAAAAGGAGAAGAACTTCAAGTAATCTTAATTGATCCGATTGATGTTCCTGTAATTTAATTATGTCCAAACTTGATAAAATAGAAGAATTACAAAATATTTTAAAAAGCGATCCGTCAAATTTTCCTATACGACGTCAATTGGCTGTGCTGCTTTTAGATACAGGTTATGCTGAAGAAGCATTACAACATTTTCTATATTTATCGCAAATATTCCAACAAGATAGCGGTATTTTCTACAATCTTGGTATTGTTTATGAAAAACTCAAAAAATTTGAGAAAGCAAAAGAGGCATATCTTAAAGCTATCGAATATTCACCTGAAGAAGTTGATGCCATATATAATTTAGGTTTAGTTTATACGGAATTAAAAGAATATAATCTCGCTATTGATTGCTTTAACAGAGTTCTAGAAACTGACGCTGACGATTCAAATTCTTACTTCAACATTGGAATTGCTTATTTTAAACAAGGAAATTTAATAGAAGCAATGGACCATTTTGTAAAAACCGTAGAACTAAATGATGATGACATTTATGCACATTTTTACATTGGCAACATTTTCAAAGAATTTGGAGATAACGAATCTGCAGCGCAAGAATTTTTAAAAGTTCTTGAAATCTCACCTGATTACAGTTGGGCATATTACAATTTAGGTGTGATTGATTACGAAGAAGGTAGAATAGAAGACGCAATAGAAAAACTTGAAAAAACAATTGAATTAAATCCTAAAGATATTGATGCTTACAAAATTTATGTAAAAATTTTAGCTAAAGATGGGGACTTAGAAAGCGCAAACGACTTGATTAAGCAAGCTCTGAAAAATTGTGGCGGAAACGGCGATTTGTTCTATATTTATGCTCAAATAAAAAAACGTTTAAAAGATATTGATGCTTGCGTAAATTATTTGCAAAAAGCACTCGAAAACAATGACACTTTATCAATTGCTCCACGAACTGTTAAGGCCGAAATTGATAAATATTTGGCACAATAATTTTTAGCATGGTAAAATTAAATTACGAAATATAGATAAGAGGAAGATTGATTATGAAAATGTCAAAATTATTTGTGCAAACATTGAGAGAATTTCCTTCAGATGCTGAAGTTATATCTCACAAAATGCTTGCACGTGCAGGTTATATCAGAAAATTAACATCAGGCGTTTACAACTTTTTACCTTTAATGTGGAGAGTTTTGAAAAAAGTTGAAACAATTATCAGAGAAGAAATGGATGCAGCAGGAGCTCAAGAGCTTTTGATGCCATTTGTTCAACCAAAAGAACTTTGGGAAGAATCTGGCAGATGGGAAGCATACGGCAAAGAACTTATGCGTTTAAAAGACAGACACGATAGAATTATGTGTCTTGGACCAACACACGAAGAAGTTATCACATCAATTGCTCGTGATGGTTTAAAATCCTATAAACAATTACCAGTAAACTTATATCAAATTCAATCAAAATTCAGAGATGAAGTTCGCCCTAGATACGGTTTGTTACGTGGTCGTGAATTCATTATGAAAGACGCATATAGCTTTGATATTGATGAAGCTGGATTGGATAAAGAATATCAAAATATGGCTAAGGCTTATAAAAGAATTTTTGAGCGCTGCGGCTTAGAAACCAAAATGGTTCAATCTGATTCTGGAGCAATCGGTGGTTCTGTATCTCACGAATTTATGGTAATCACAGATACTGATGCTGGTGAAAACGACGTATTTTACTGTAATAATTGCGATTATTCAGCAAACTCAAATCACGCCGTTTCAACATTACCGAATGCAAAAGTTGACGGTAAAGAATTCTTTAACAAAGCTGAAATTATTGATACACCTAACACACATACAATTGAAGAACTTTGCGAATTTTTAAATATTCCATCAACAATAATTTTAAAAACATTAGTTTATATTGTTGATAAAAAACCTGTCTTAGCCCTAATTAGAGCTGATAAAACAGTTGAAGAAACAAAATTAATGAATGCAGTTGGTGGTATGGATATCAGAATTGCAACAAGCCCAGAAATTGCTGAACTTATGGCTGAAAAAGGATTTGATGCAGTACCAGGTTTTATCGGTCCTAAAGGTATGACAGGACTTCCTGTAGTAATTGACGAAACAGTAAAAGATCTTAAAAACTTTGTTGTTGGCGTAAACCAAACTGACAAACACATGATTGGTGCAAACCTTGAAGATTTAGGCTTAGCAGAATTAAAATACACAGACATCAGACTTGTAGAAGCAGGTGATTTTTGTCCAGAATGTGGCAAACCGTTGTTTGTAACGAAAGGTATTGAAGTAGGAAACATCTTTAAACTTGGCACAAAATATTCAAAACCAATGAACGCAGTTTATACAGACGAAAACGGTAAAACACATCCATACGTAATGGGTTGCTATGGTATCGGTGTAACGAGAACAGCAGCAGCGGCAGTTGAAGCGCACTATGACGATTGGGGTATCAAATGGCCAATCGAAATTGCACCATATCACGTTGTTGTAGTTCCTGTAAGCACAAACGACGAAACTCAAATGACAGTTGCAACAAAAATCTACGAAGATTTATTGGCAGCAGGCGTTGAAGCAGTTCTTGATGACAGAGATGAAAGACCTGGTGTAAAATTCAAAGATGCTGACTTGATTGGCTTCCCATATAGAATCACAGTAGGTAAAACTATCTCTGAAGGATTAGTTGAATACAAAGTAAGAGAAACTGGCGAACTTACAAAAGTAACTCCAGAAAAAGCAACCGAAGATATTATTGAAATTGTAAAGAATATTAAATAAACTTTTGTAAATTTCGTTAAAAACTATAAAAAAAATGGTATATTGAAGAAGTGATCAAGGTTTTAGTGACCAAGTGATCAAGTAATATATTTTAAGGTTGGAAGATCCAACAGAATAGGAGATCGTATTATGTTAAAAAGTGAAGCTACAACTGGCTTTAAGACCTTGGGGGGGGGGTAGAAACGCTCTCCTAGCAAGG
>SUTY01000054.1 GCA_015152455.1 Cyanobacteria bacterium SIG32 | reverse complement strand
TGTTAAAACAGGAGAATATTTTAATGTTACATTATTTACCACTGACATTATTCACTCCTTCTTGTTTTTTGTATAAATGTTCATCTTTCATCTTTCCAAAGAAGAATTGAGACAACACTGTAACACCCGCAAGTACACCAAAGGCAGGAGCAAATATCTTAAACCATTTTTTGTTGTTGAAGAGTTGTTTGGAAGATTCCTGGAATAATTCACTTATAGGTTTACCCATCATATTATATTGAAGGCCTTGAGGAACCATATAACGAGCATTTCCACCTAAATAATCAAATTCTCGACTTTTTAGGTTAAGCGCGACATCTTTCATATTCAAAATACTTTTCTTAACTCTGTTTAAAAGATTATTGTCTTTTAAAACTTTTTTGGTTTCATCTGTAAGTTTTTCTGGGTCAAAAAGACTTTCCATTAAACCATCATAAAGCTTTTTAAATGGAATATTATTTTTGTTTGAAAAATCTGTCATAGTGTCATCTAATAAGATTTTTCTACACCAAGAAATAACTGTTTTTTCTTTATCTTCGAAACTGTCAGGTGCTAAGGAAACTAATTTTTCAACAAAAGCCTTATCGCTTGCACATCTTCTTTCAAAATCACTGGCAAGAATAAATCTTGCAAAACAAGCATCTGTGTTAGCCAAGGCTTTATCAATAGTATTTTTAAAATGAGCAATCAGACTATTTCTGTTACCACCCAAAGTAAAGAATGACTTAGTATGTTTAAAATCATCACCAAGATTTTGAACAAAGTCCATTACATTCTTAAATGCACCATCCTCAATAGAACCAACACCATCTTCAAAAACAGTATCAAAACCTTTTCCTTGTATTTTTAACAAAGATGAAGTGATTTTTTCAGAATATTTATTTTGTTCTGTTGCAACAGATGCCAAATAAGACATAAATTCATCAGGATTTTTTGCCTTAGTTGCTAATTTTTCAATAGCAATATTCATCGCTTCTTCTAAATTATCTTTTGAGCGCGTAATTTCAGCTGATGACAAATTTAATCCTTTAATAATTTTATTGGAAACATCTTTATAAGTAAGTGTTGATAAAGATTCTGTTCTTCTACCAAAGGTAGAATTAATTGATTCTTGAAGAATACCTAGCCTTGCAAATAAAGGTTTAATAACAGAATTATATTGCTCTTCAAGATTTCTTTTGGCAGCATTATCAAAAACGGTTGTATATTCTTTTCCTTCAAGTGCTTTTTTAACAAACGAAATATATTTATCGTCATTCAATTCCCAATAATCAGAATCTGCAATGATTTCTTTAAATTTATTAATAAAAGAACCATTTCCTTCGTTTGCTTTTTTAACCAAAGAAACAACAACTTTTTCGTCAAACTCGCCCTCTGGAGCAAGTGCTAAAAGATTTTTTGCAAACAATTCGCATTTATCATCATCAATCATTGACGGAGTCAAAATAGCAGTTATATCTTTTTTAACAATATCCTGCATATTAACAAAATTTTTAATAATGCGTTTACTATCTTCATCGGCACCATCAAAAACCCTTTCAGGGTTAAAAGCCCTTGCAACATAATCTATAACGTCACTTCTTGAAGCTTTGTCAAAATCTTTGCCTAGAATATCAATAAAATTCTTCGCTTTTTCAGCTCTAACTTGAGCCAAAGAATCTATATTATCAAGATTTTTTTGTGATTTATTAAAAATTCTTTTTGTATTTTCTTTTTCAATATATGGCTGAACACCATCACATATTAAAGATGTCATAATAGGTGTTGCAAAACCAGCGGTTAACATCCACAAAGTATTATCCTGAAGGGCAATTTTTTGCATTTTCTTCTTGGTGTATTCTTCGCGTTCTGCTAAGTTTTTATCTACACCCATTTTATCTGCAATCTTGTTGATATCTTTTTTATCCCAAATATCCCAAGGCAAATATTGGTTATCTTGGAAGAATTTTTTCTTCCTGCCTTGGCTGTCTTCAAATTTTTGACTAGGATTAAAGCCATGAATTAAGCGCGTTGGTGTATCAATAAAAAGTCTTGGCCAAAGAGCCATTGAAGCAATAAAAGCTCCAAGACCAACAAATTCCATTGCTTTTGAAGTTTTTGTAAAACGCTTTGTTGCAAGATAAGATGCAATTGCAAGCCCGCCAACTTTTAAACCTAAGTCATTCATTCTGCCAAGTTCATGGTCGTTTGTATTACCTGTTTTTATTGCATCAGCCAAATTCATAGCATCTTTAAAGGTATCTTTTATGGAAATTGCAAAATCAGCGACAAGAGGCCTATTTGGAACCAATTTACCAAGAGCAACATCAGGTTTAATATCTTTAACAGGCGCAGTTTTTGTTAATCTTTGCCTTAATAAGGGTGAAAATGATTTATTGTTTGGATTTACGTTATTTATCATCTACACTCCTTAAAATTTTTATTAAAATCTATTTCAGTTTTATGTTCTTTTGCTTTAAAGTTTTTAATCGCATTTGCCCAGCCAAAAACAGTTGACAACAATGACGCACCAACTAAAATCCTTCCGACAAAATTAGATTTTTTACTTGGCCCGTTAACCAAATCGATAAAAGAATTTTTAACTGTATTAAATGCACATTTTGGCAAAGTTTTAAGCATTTTTCCAACTGGTCTTTGGCCAAAATGTTCAAAGAAAGTTACAAAAGGTTTTTGTGCACCAAGCGCAACACCTGTTGCTGCCCATAAATAAGAACTAATGTTTCCTGCAGCTTTAGTTTTTGAAACAACTTCTTTTATTTTGGGTTGTGCAATCTGATCTGGGGAATTAAGTTTGTCCTTGTAACCCATTTTTTTGGTGATTTTATCGTAATAATAATATCTGTCATTTTTAGAATCACCAGATTTCTCAATTAAATCCCATCTTGGAAAATCAACACTTTCAAAAACTTTATGAAATTCAACGGAAGTCAAATTTTTGTCATTTTTGGTTTCTGGTAAATTATGAACGTTTTTCTTATATGGCAAATCTAAGTCAATTCCAGTTGACCTTTCAACCATTTTGTTCATAACAGTTTTACCTGCCCATTTAAATAATCCGTATAGTAAAACTCCAGCAGCCATGTTTTTGCCAGCTTTATTTGCAAAATAAGCATCCTGTGGTCTAAAAAACTTATTTGCAAGATTAGACAAGGCAATTAATGTAGCACTGCCTACAACATATGGGATTGCACCCATAGATAAAAACTCGTAAAAATTACTATTTACTGATCCTTTTAAACCTTTAGGGGTATAAACTAATAAAGAGCGCATGAATTTATCGGTTGCACTTTTTGCACCAGTCAAAGGAATATTTTCGATAATGTGGTCTTCCTTATTGTACCATTCTTTCCTCATCTTATCATTGACATAATATGTCCCATTTTGAGGCGAATTAATACTTTGCCCTAAATTAACAACCATTAAATATCAGTCCCTTAAAGTCATGTTAACACACCTATAATAAACTTAAAAAAAATATTTTTTGCTAGACAATATAATTTTTATTTTATGTTAAGATAAAAAAGAAAAAGAAGGATAACAACAAATGACAAGCATTAACAACAAACAAGATATTGAAAAAATAAGAAATATTGCAATCATCGCTCACGTTGACCATGGCAAAACAACGTTGGTTGACTGTATGTTAAAACAAAGTGGTGTTTTTAGGGATAATCAAGAAGTACAACAAAGGGTTTTAGATTCAAATGACTTGGAGCGTGAGCGTGGAATCACAATTTTGTCTAAAAACATTTCAATTAACTATAACGGGTACAAAATAAATGTCGTTGATACTCCAGGCCACGCAGACTTTGGTGGCGAAGTCGAAAGGGTTTTGGGTATGGTTGATGGCGCATTGCTTATTGTTGATGCAGCAGAAGGGCCAATGCCTCAAACAAGATTCGTATTATCAAAAGCGCTTGAATTAGGTTTAAAAGTCATTGTTGTAATAAACAAAATTGACAAACCAGCAGCAGACCCTGATAGAGCGCTTGATTTGGTTTTTGATTTATTTACTGAATTAACAGATAGAGAAGACTTAATTGATTTTCCAATAGTTTACGCAAGTTCTCTTTTAGGAATTGCAAAAAATGAACTTGAAGATGAATCAAATACTATTGAACCATTACTTGAATCAATAATAAAAAATATCAAACATCCAGAAGGAAAAGTTGACCACAATTTGCAATTCCACGTAACAACTCTTGATTATAACGAATATGTTGGAAGAATTGCTATTGGAAGAATTATAAATGGTTCTCTAAAATCTCAAGAAACAGTTTCGCATATCCAAGCAGATGGAAAAATAACAAAAGGAAAGATTGTTAAACTTTTTGGCTTTAAAGATTTAGGAAGAGTTGAAATCCAAGAAGCATATGCGGGTGACATTGTTGGTATTGCAGGTTTTCCTGAAATTCAAATAGGCGAAACAATCTCATCATTAGACAATCCAGAAGCATTGCCTTTGATTAAAATTGATGAACCAACACTTCAAATGAATTTTTCGGTAAATGACAGCCCATTTGCAGGCCAGGAAGGAAAATTTGTTACATCAAGACAAATAAGAAAACGTCTTTATGATGAACTTGAAAAAAATGTTAGCTTAAAAGTTGAGGATACTGATTCAACAGATGTTTTCAGGGTATCAGGAAGAGGCGAATTGCATCTTGGTATTTTAATTGAAACAATGAGAAGAGAAGGTTATGAATTCCAAGTTTCAAAACCAGAAGTAATTTTAAAACATCAAGACGGGAAAGTTCTTGAACCATTTGAAAATTTGATAATTGATGTTCCAGCAGAATTTGCAGGTTCTTGTATAGAAAGACTTGCAGGAAGAAAAGCTGTTATGACATCAATGGAAACAAATGACACAAGGGCGCAGTTAAAATTCGAAATTCCTGCACGCGGATTAATTGGATTCAGAAATGAATTTATAAGAATGACAAAAGGCGAAGGAATTATTTATCACACATTTGACAAATATGACGAATTTGCAGGAGAAATTCCAAAACAAAGAACAGGTTCGCTTATTGCACACGAACAAGGTGAAGCTGTTCCATATGCGCTTGCGCAATTCGAAGATAGAGGCGTATTCTTTATTACGCCAAAAACAAAAGTATATAAAGGAATGATAGTTGGTGAAGGAAACCGTCCACAAGATGTTGCGGTTAATGTTTGCAAAACTAAAAAATTGACAAATATGAGAAGCGCAACAGCAGACGTTATGGTAACGTTACAAGCACCAAAAATTATGTCACTTGAAGAAAGTCTTGAATATTTAGCAAATGATGAATTACTTGAAATCACGCCAGAAAATTTAAGATTAAGAAAAGCAGACTTAACAAGAACAAGATTCAATTAATTAAGACTTAATAAAAAGCTCTGAAGCTGATGTAGCTTAGCTGGTAGAGCAATCGATTCGTAATCGATAGGTCAGGAGTTCAAATCTCCTCATCAGCAATCTAAAAATACTAAAAATAAAACATATTGGATTTAAAAAACGTTTAAATTCATTTGTTTTATTTTTTTTTAGTGCCATAATAAATATAAAGATGTAAACATTTAAAGAAAGGACGATAAAATGTTAAGCAAAATCATGAAACCAAAATCAATTGCAGTTATCGGTGCCTCAACAAAACCAAAAACAATTGGTTCCGAAATCATGCAAAGATTAAGAGATTACAAATTTCAAGGTAATATTTACCCTGTAAACCCAAAAGGCGGAATAATTGAAGGATTCCAAGCATACACATCAGTTGCTGAAATTCCTGGCGAAGTAGATTTCGCAGTTATCATTGTTCCACAACAATTTGTTCTAGATGTGGTTGATCAATGTAATCAAAAAGGCATCAAAGGACTTTGTGTAATTTCTGCAGGATTCAAAGAAGCAGGAAAAGAAGGTGCTGAAGCCGAAAAAGAATTAGCTAGAAAAGTTAAAGAATACGGCATGAGATTAGTTGGTCCAAACTGTTTAGGTGTTTTAAACACAAATCCTGAAATTATGATGGACGCAACTTTCGCTGAAGCATTACCAGAAAGAGGAAACATTGGTTTTGTTTCTCAATCAGGTGCTTTAGGTGGCGGTATTTTAAATATTTTAAAAGACTTAAACCTTGGTTTTGCTCAATTTATCTCAATTGGTAACCAAGCAGATGTTAATGCTGAAACAGCTATGGAATATTGGGAAAACGAAGAAGATGTAAACCAAATTCTACTTTATATGGAATCAATTGCAAACCCTGCAAACTTCAGAAAATTAGCTTCAAGAATTTCAAAGAAAAAACCAATTCTTGCACTAAAAGCTGGTCGTTCTGCAGCTGGAGCTTCTGCAGCTTCATCTCACACAGGTTCACTTGCAGGTGCCGATAAAGCAGCTAACGCACTTTTAGCTCAATCAGGTGTAATCAGAGAATATTCTTTGAAAAACCTATTTGCAACAGCAAAAGTTTTTGCTAACTGCCCAATTCCAAAAGGTGACAGAGTTGCAATCATTACAAACTCAGGTGGTCCTGGTATTATGGCAACTGACGCAATTTGTGAATACGGTATGCAAATGGCTCCAATTACAGATGCAACTAAAGAAAAATTAAGAAGTTTCTTGCCAGCCGCTGCATCTGTTAAAAACCCAATTGACATGATTGCATCAGCACCAATTGAACACTACAAACAAACACTTCAAACAGTAATCGCTGATGAAAATGTTGATATGATTATGGTAATTTACTTGCCATTCATGGGCTTAAAAGACATTGATGTTGCTGAAGCTATTATGGAAATTAAAAAAGCATATCCACAAAAACCTGTTGTTGGCGTATTTATGACAACATCTGACTTCTTCACAAAAATTTCAGATATGGAAGTTAATATGCCATTCTTTATGTATGCAGAAGAAGCTGCTGAAGGATTCAACAGATTAAATCAACAAAGAATTTGGCAAGAACGTCCTGTTGGCGAAATCAAAACATATGACGTTGACAGAACAAAAGCAGAACAAATTATTAAACAATCAATTTCTGAAGGTAGAGCACAACTTACAACTCGTGAATCAATCGATGTATTAGATGCATACGGTATCAGAGTTTGTAAATCAGGCTTTGCAACAAATATTGATGAAGTAGTTTCTGTTGGTAACGCAATTGGTTACCCAGTTGTAATGAAAATGACATCTAAAACAACATCTCACAAAACCGATGTTGGCGGTGTGAGAGTTAATATCCAATCTGAAGAACAATTAAGAGCTGAATATAATGATTTAATTGCCAAATTAGAAGAAAGAGGACTTTTAGACGGTCTTGAAGGTGTTATCATTCAAGAAATGGTTAAAGGTAACCGTGAAATGGTTTGCGGTATTGCAACAGACCCACAATACGGTCCAATGATGATGTTTGGTCTAGGTGGTGTATTCATTGAAGTTATGAAAGACGTAACATTCAGAATTGCGCCATTGACAGACGTTGATGCAGCCGAAATGATTAAATCAGTTAAAGCTTACAAACTTCTTGAAGGTGCAAGAGGAACAACTCCTGCACAAATGGATCAAATTCAAGAAACATTATTGAGATTATCTCAACTTGTTCATGATTATCCATTTATTGACGAATTAGATATCAACCCACTATTAGTTTCAGAAAAAACTGGTGAAGGTATCGCTGTTGACGGACGTATCAAAGTTCGTTTAGAAGAAGCTAAAGAAGCTTTAGGTTGTGCTTGTGGTTCTTGCGCTTGCTCTTGCAACTGCTAATTATACATAAGTAAAACAAATACAAAAAAGGTTCTGTTAAAAACAGAACCTTTTTTTAATATAAAAAATAATGATTAATTTGCAAATCTAAATAGCATAATATCGCCATCTTGAACAACATATTCTTTGCCTTCAAGACGAGCAAGTCCTTTTTCTCTAGCACCCGCCCAAGATTTAGAAGAAACAAAATCATCATAACTTACAACTTCGGCTCTTATAAAACCTTTTTCAAAATCAGTATGAATAACACCAGCTGCTTGAGGTGCTTTAGTACCTTTTTTAATAGTCCAAGCTTTCACCTCTTTTTCACCAGCAGTAATATATGTTCTTAAATTAAGCAGATCATAAGCAGATTTAATCATCTTTTCAATACCTGAATTTTCAACTCCAAGCTCATTAAGATAATTTTTTGCTTCATCTTCCCCTAATTCAACAAGCTGAGATTCAAGCTCCGCACAAATTTTGACAACCTGTGCATTATGAGTTTTTGCGTAATCTTCAACAAGTTTGACATAGTCGTTTCCGTCTTTTAAGTCAACTTCTGCGACATTTGTACAATAAATAACTGGTTTTATCATCATTAAGTGAAAATGTTTGATAGCATTTTTTTCATCTTCTGTAAAATTATCATCAACAGAGATAAATTTACCATCTTCTAAAAGTTTTAGTAGCTTTTCAATTGCATCATTTTCAATTTTTGCTTCTTTATCACCTGCTTTAACTTGTTTTGCGATTCTTTTTTGGATATTTTCGAGACTCGCAATATCCGCAAGTGCAAGTTCAGTATTAATTGTTTCAATATCATCAATTGGGTTGATTTTGCCTTCAACATGTATAATATTGGCGTCATCAAAACATCTTACGACTTGGATAATTGCATCACACTCCCTGATATTAGCCAAAAATTGATTGCCAAGCCCCTCGCCCTTACTTGCACCTTTTACGAGCCCTGCAATATCAACAAATTGAATTGTAGTTGGCACAATTTGCGTAGTTTTCACAAGTGGAGCAAGAATATTTAACCTTTCATCAGGAACAAGTACAACGCCCACATTAGGCTCAATAGTACAAAAAGGATAATTTGCACTTTGAGCATTTGTACTTAATGTAAGCGCATTAAATAAAGTTGATTTTCCAACATTTGGAAGTCCTACAATACCAACTTTTAGCATTTAACTGCCTTTCTTTGTTCAAGAATTAAAGTTTGAGTAGTAATATCACAAACTTCACTTGGTCCAAAATATTGAATAGCACCAGGGAAGATGTATCTATCATTTAAAGCCCAGTCTTCTCTGTTATTTTCTAATTCTTTAAATACTGGACCATTAATTTCAACCAAAGCCTTTTGGATAACAGGTTTCATTTTTCCATGACGTTTTTCCATATTCATCATCATAGTTAATGGAACACCCATAGCAACCCATTCAGTTGCAGGTTTTGTTAGATTTTTAATACAAGATAAATATCCGGTAAAGCCAGCTTGGATTAAAGCAAAAGCATTATAACCTAATGAGTAACAGTAATCAGCATCAAAGTTTGAAGGCATTGCACATCTTCCTTCATAACCAAAGAAATGAGATTGTGCAGAGAATTTACCAGTATATTTACCTTCTTCTTTTAATTTTGCCAATCTTTCTGAAACCATTTCAATTAAAAGTTTTTCAGTTTCAATTTTTGAAACCTGAACGTTACCATGAGGATCTCTGTCCATCATAAGTTGTTCTTTAATAATTTCTGGTAGCGAATTAAATACATTTGCAGAATTATCAGTCATTCTTGTTGTGATTAAAGCGTATTTGGCTTCTTTTGATTTAATATTTGTATAATCTTTATCGTCTTCCGCAAGAGCTAAAATGTCATTTAATTCAGAAATCATGACTTTCATTTCAGGAATAAATTCAATTAAACCTTCTGGAATTAAAGCAATACCAAAGTTTTTGCCATTATTTCCACGTTTTGCAACAATATCGGTTATATAATCAACGATTGAAGATAAAGACATTTTTCTTTCTTCAACTTCTTCACTAATTAAAGTAATGTTAGGTTGAGTTTGCAATGCAACTTCAAGGGCAACATGTGTTGCGCTTCTGCCCATAAGCTTAATAAAGTGCCAATATTTTTTAGCAGAATTTGCATCGCGTTGAATATTGCCAACAAGTTCAGCGTAAGTTTTTGTGGCTGTATCGAAACCAAATGAAATTTCAATTTGGTCATTTTTTAAATCACCATCAATTGTTTTTGGACAACCAATAACTTGAATTCCAGTATTTTTTTCATCAAGCCATTGAGCCAACATGCAAGCATTTGTATTTGAATCATCACCACCAATAATAACAATTGCGTTGATATTTAAGTTTTGGCATTGATTCCAAACTTCTCTGAATTGCTCTTCGGTTTCAAGTTTTGTTCTGCCTGAACCAATAATATCAAAACCGCCTGTATTTCTGTATTCATTTATAAAATCGTCAGTAAATTTAACATAATTGCCATCAACGATACCTGAAGGACCGCCTAAAAATCCGAATAATTCATTTTTTGGATTTGCTTGTTTTAAGGCATCATATAAACCTGCAATAACATTGTGTCCACCAGGAGCTTGACCGCCTGATAAAATAACACCAACATTTTTGACATCGAATTCACCTGAGGCTTCAGTTGATGAAAAAGTTACCAATTCTTTTCCATAAATATTAGCGAATAGTTGTTGTATTGCATCTGCATCTTTAACCGCAGAAGTTTTTTCACCCAAAGTTGCTGAAATATTTTTGATACCATTTTTCAAAACACCTGCAAGTTTAGGTTGGTAGTTTAATCTTTCTTTTTGTAATGGCGAAATGTTACGCATAAAAATCTCCTTCTAACTTAATTTGTTATTTTATATTTTAATACAAAAATAAATTACTTGAAATAAAAATTGTTTGTTGTATTATAAAAATATAAAGAACGAAACGCGGGAGTAATTCAGTGGTAGAATGCTTCCTTGCCAAGGAAGATGTCGCGAGTTCGAGCCTCGTCTCCCGCTCCATTTAAAAGATAAGAGCCTAAAAGGCTCTTTTTTAATGAAAATTTATTATATATTTAGATAATCAATAACTTCATCAACGTGGCCTTTGACTTTTACCTTGCGCCATTCTTTAATAATATTTAAGTTTTCATCTAGCACAAAAGTTGAGCGTTCAATACCCATATATTTTCTGCCATACATAGATTTTTCAACCCAAACATTAAAAGCTTCAGCTAGTTTGTGCTCAGAGTCTGAAAGTAAAATAAAATTAAGACTTTGTTTTTCTTTGAATTTCAAGTGGCTTTTAATACTATCTGGACTAACGCCAATTACAGTTGCGAAACTTGTTAGCCTATTTATATTATCTCTAAAATCGCACGCTTCTTGTGTGCAGCCAGAAGTATTATCTTTTGGATAAAAGTATAAAATAACTTTCTGATCCTTAAAATCATTTAAAGAATATTCTTTTTCTATGCCATCAATATTAATGCCTTGTAGTTTTATATTGTTCATATTGTATCTCCAATTTCTTAAATCATAGCATAAGTTTAAGGATTTTTGATTATACAGATGTTTAAATAGAGTTTAAAACCCGTTTAAAAGGTGTTTAAATATTTTAAACATTATGTCCATATTTGACGCAGGTCTATTTTATCCTATTATTGAAATAAGGTGGTATATGGATAAATTAAAAGAAATAACAGATAGTATCAATAAAGAACAAATAGAAAATATCAAGGATTTGCAATATTATTATCCAGAATATGAAAATTTAATAAAATCTTCTACCCCGCTTTTAAACAAAACTATCAAAATTTATATATATGAAGAAAAATTTTTGTTTGATTTGGATTTTAACATAATAATAGAAAGCGATTATGGTAAAAGCGAAATATGGGTTGCAAGTTCAATAAATGATGTAAATAGATTATGGAGATTTTTAGAAAGTTTAACTTTTGATAAAAGCAAATATTGCTACTATGTTGATGAAGAAGGTCCAAATACATTCTTGTATATTAAGCCTATTAATCATAATGATATAAGAGTTTTGCATATATCAGATAGACGGCAAGTAAGTCCAGCAATAGAATTTGACGATGTTAAAATTTTGCAGGATTTCATTATCAATAAAAAAAATTTTATTAATTCCTTATATAAAGAATTGCTTAGGATAATTTCTAATTCAAATGAAGATGAAGCTGATGAATATAAATTTGGAGATTTTGAAAGATTAAATAAAGATTCCCAAATAATAAAGAGGTATTTAAGTGTTTAAAAGATATTTATCTATCGTTGCTTTTATTATTTTGATAGTATGGACAATTTTTATTGAGCCAAATAAATTAGAAGTTACAAATTATAAGATTCAAGATAAAGAACTTGCAGGGATTAAAATTGTCTTTGCCAGTGATTTTCATATTAAACCCAATCAACAAAAACGCTTGGAACAAATTGCAAATATAATCAATGTACAAAATCCTGACTTAGTTGTTTCTGTAGGTGATTATGTTTCTGGGCATACCCAAGAATCAACAATGCACCCTAAAGAAATTGCAGAAGAGTTGAGTAAAATTAAAACCAAATATGGATTTTATACTACATTGGGTAATCACGACGGTTGGTACGATAAAGCATACATTGAAGAGTTACTTAAAGCGCAAGGTATAAATGTTCTTAACAATGAAAATGTAAAACTTTGGATAAATAGTAAAGAAATCTATATCGCAGGTGTTGAAGATAAGATGACAGCTTCACCAAATATATATGAAGCTTTAGAAAATACTAAATCTCCAACAATACTTTTAACCCATACACCAGATATTTTTCCTAAAGTTCCGAGTGATGTTAATTTGACTCTTGCAGGGCATACCCATGGCGGTCAAGTTAGATTACCTTTACTAGGGGCGCTAATTGTTCCTTCTGATTATGGCAATAAATATTCATCAGGTTTAATCGAAGAAAAAGGGAAGAAAATGATTGTAACCAATGGCATCGGTGTTAGTATTCTCCCAATTCGCTTCAACTGCCCTCCAGAAATCGTGGTGTTAGAGTTTGTGGAGTAAAATATGGCAATGCAGAACAAATTTTACTACAAATCACCAATTGGAATATTAGAAATTGAGCTTAGAAACGATACTATTCAAAGGCTTAGAGTTGTTGAAAGTTGCTCAAATATTTCCGAACGGTCAGGGTATTTTGAAGAAGTTGCAAAACAATTAGATGAATATTTTGCTGGGAAAAGAACTAAATTTGAATTAAATATCTATCCAAAAGGAACTGAATTTCAGAAAAAAGTTTGGGCAGAATTATTAAAAATCTCTTATGGTAAAACGAAATCTTATCAAGAAATCGCTGAAGCGATTGGGAACACTAACGCACAAAGAGCTGTTGGCTCAGCATGCAGTAAAAATTCAATTTTGCTCATAATTCCTTGTCGTAGAGTTATTTCTAAATATGGTAAACTGGCGGGATTTGCTTGTGGTTTGGATGTCAAACAAAAATTATTGAATATTGAAAACTAATCTAAAAAGTTAAAATTATTTATAAATTTAATCTTTAAAGGATAGTCTTGTAAATACTTTGTTTGTTCAGATACAACACAAGACAATCTAG
>SUTY01000053.1 GCA_015152455.1 Cyanobacteria bacterium SIG32 | reverse complement strand
CAACAAAACAAAAAGGTGTTAGATATCTTTCATTAACTGAAGGTTATATCTTAAAACTTGGTTTGGATAAAAATGATGAAGTTATCGGTTACCAATTCGTTCACCTTGGAAAACTTATGGATGCTATCAAAAAAGGCGTAGATCCAAAAGAAGCTTACGAAAAAAATATCGGTACTTACGGTAGATTTGCTGACGCTGTTAAATATATCGATCCACGTGAAGAATAGTAAATAACAGTTATTAAATGTAATTTAAAAAAGTAAAGGAAATAAAAATTATGGCAATAAAATTTGAAGGACAAGATAGACGTGAAGCTACTTTGAAAAAAGTTTTACCGGAATATGGTTTCAAAAACTTAGAAGAAGCTCGTGATCTATGCTTATCAAAAGGAATTGACGTTGATGCGATCGTTAAAGGTATTCAGCCAATCGCATTCGATAACGCATCTTGGGCATACACTCTAGGTTGCGCTATCGCTATTAAAAAAGGTATCAAAACAGCTGCTGAAGCTGCAGAAGCAATCGGTTTAGGTTTGCAAGCATTCGCTATTCCTGGTTCAGTAGGTGACAGAAGACAAGTTGGTATCGGTCACGGTAACTTAGCTGCTATGTTGTTAAGAGAAGAAACAAAATGTTTCTGTTTCTTAGCTGGTCACGAATCATTCGCTGCTGCTGAAGGTGCTATCGGTATCGCAAGAAACGCTAACAAAGTTAGAAAAGAACCTCTACGTGTTATCTTGAACGGTCTTGGTAAAGACGCAGCTTATATTATCGCTAGAATCAATGGCTTCACAGCAGTTGAAACTGAATATGATTTCAAAACTGGCGAATTAAAAATCAAAAAAGAAATTCCATTCTCTGACGGTGAAAGATCAAAAGTTCGTTGCTACGGAGCTGATGATGTTTCAGAAGGTGTTGCAATTATGATTAAAGAAGGTGTTGACGTATCAATTACTGGTAACTCAACTAACCCAACTCGTTTCCAACACCCTGTAGCTGGTACTTATAAAAAATGGTGCTTTGAAAATGATAGAAAATACTTCTCAGTAGCATCAGGTGGTGGTACTGGTAGAACACTTCACCCAGATAACGTTGCAGCTGGTCCTGCTTCTTACGGTATGACAGATACTATGGGTAGAATGCACGGTGATGCTCAATTCGCAGGTTCATCTTCAGTTCCTGCTCACGTTGAAATGATGGGCGTTATCGGTATGGGTAACAACCCAATGGTAGGTGCTACTGTTGCAGTTGCTGTTGCTGTTGAAAAAGCTATGGCTTAATTCAAATTTATAGCCAAAACTAAAAAAGCAGTTCAAAATGAACTGCTTTTTTTATAAACTTTTTTCACCATTTCTTTTGTAACGGTATAGTCTTCAGGAGTTGGTGTTAATATAGGTGTAGTTTTAATTTTGCTCGGTATATTTAGCCCAATTTCAGTTGGCACAAATCTATATCCGTCATAAAGATATAATTTACCATTTGCATCCATTATTTTTAAAAATCTTTTTGGTAATCTTTTCAAACTATTTGATTTTTTTAATTGCTCAAAATTTTCCCTGAAATCCGCAATGGGTTCAAACACTTCATCTATGTATCCTTGCTTTACGTCTGGATTTTTTTCACGATATAATTTTTCAAATCGTCCACTCATAATTAAATCAGTATCTATTTGATTTAACATTGACGAGTAATTATACATTATGTATTGAACATTAGTTTTGCTTTTTACGTATTTTTGTTCACCAGCCAAATCCATATTCAATTTTTCTCGTAATGTATCCAAAATTTGTGTCTTAATTGTATAATAATCTTCTACAGTATGATATTTCATATTTGTTTCAAAACTATTGACAGGACGCGATATTATACTAAATTTTTTCTCCCCAATTAAAGGTGAAAAAGTCATCAACATATTTGCCATTCTGTTTATGTATATATTGTAAATGCGTTCGCCCTTTGACAATTCTTTTCCACTATTTTCAGAGTGCCAAGGTTGATTTTTTACATCATAATCTTTTGGTTCAAACCCTAATTCGATAGATTTTGCATATATTGAATTAAATGGGCTAATTGAAAGATTTACTTGATGCATTTTATTAATATTATCCAGGTCATTAAAATATTGAACATATTTTTCTGCACGCTTTTGCATTTTGAGATTATTAGGATTCCAACCTGCAGTGTCAAATACTGCTCTACTTCTTGTTGCGTCATAAAAAATGTCATGTAATTCTGTAAAATCGTATTCTAAGCCATTTTTATCAAACAATGAAATTTCCATACAGTCAGCATCATAAAATAAATCTGTATAGGCTTGCCCATGATGTTTTATAGGAGGAAAACCAATACGTTTTCTCAAGGCTTTTATACCTGAGGTTATTTCAATAAAGTCTTCAAACGGCATTCGGCTGATATAATCATCATGATTTTTGTCAGGTGGCTCAGCTCCCGCATAGCAATGTAAGCATTTATTAGAACAACCTCTTTTGACTGCTATTGCATGCAAATCCTCCAACATAAAAGCTATCTCTGGCATTGTTAAATCTTCAAAGATAGAAATGCCATTTTGAATTCCCTCAATTTTTTCCATATCATAATCCTGCAAATCAAACGGCCAAATAACATTTGCTATTTTCATCATATTTGCGTAATTCTGAGCTTTTTTATACTGAGAATCTTCTTTTTTATGACCACTAAAACTCACACTATCATAATCATAAGGTTTAGTGTGATAGCTTGTGTTTGGTTTACTTATTGTTGGGGCAAATTGTATATTTTGTATGCGCATATAGATTTTAAAACACGTAAAAATATTTTTTGCTAAAAAAAAGAGGCTCTCGCGAGCCTCTTTTAATTTTATAATGTGAAATCTTCTTCTGCTGGAAGTATTTCTGGAATTTTCTTAATAAAATTCTTAGCCTCATCAGAAGCCTTAGTCCAGTTAATAGAAACAAGACCTCTTTGTACCCAGAACAATTCTTTAAAGAATTGATATTGTGAGTTCATAGCTTCTAATTTAGCGCTGAAATACAAGTGTTGTGCATCAGCAAGTTGTGTAATAGGAGCTTCACCTCTTAGGTATCTAGCTTTAACCATTTGATAGTTTTCCCCTTCAGCAAACATTGCTTTATATGATTTTTCAATCATAAAGTATTTTGCAATCGCTCTGTTTACAACTTCTCTAACGTTCATTTCTAACTCTGTATTAACTTGTTCTAAATAAGCGTTAAGTTCGTTTAATTCAGCTTTGCATCTTGCAATTTCAGCAATTTTTGTACCACCTTCGATAGGTTTCCATTGAGCCATAATCATAAATCTTGTTGATTGTCTATCAAGATTTAAGTATGGTGAATTCAAATATGTTGACATTGGATTGCCACCCATAGCTCCTGCAAATGCAGCAGCACCACTTCTTAATTGTTCATGACCTTGCATTTCATATGGCAAGTGTCTGTCAAATTGAGAACCATATTCAAATGACATTTTTGCGTTTGGCATAATGAATTTTTGCATATAGTTACTCATTTCAGCTTTCTTCATAGCAATAGCTGCTTTTAATTTAACAGTTTCTGGTGACAAGTAAATTACTTCTTCAACTAATAAGTCAGTAAATTTACGTAATTTTTCAGGTGTTCTTACGTGGTCAATTACGTGCAAGTCTGATGTGAAGAATGCCGGATCATTTGCAGTTAGAGGTGCAAATGAATAGTCTTCTGTTTGATCTTTGTACAACAATTTGTTGATTGTAATTCTTGTATTGTTGTAATCAGCTTTCATATTGAGAAGACGTTTTTCTTCTTCACTAACCTGACCAGCCCAACGAAGAACTTCTTCGTAACCACATTTACCTGTTTTTTCTCTTACACGAGAAATAGCTAAGTTTTCACGAGTTTCGTTCAATTTTTCTTCTTGAACTTTAATTACGTTTTCAAGCATCAAAGTTTCAACATATAAGAAACCAAGTTGTAGTCCCATACTTTGTTCTGTTGCAACTTTTTCAGCTTTGTCGAATTTTAATTTTTTGTGTTTAACAATGATATTTGTTACCAAATCAGGTGCATAAATCATTTGATCAATACCCAAAGTAAATTGACCTGCACGAGTTGGAACGTTTGAATAAGAATATGCGTACGCATCATTGTAGCTTTGGTGTCCCAAATCTAATCTCAATGTTGGTAGATATTTCAAATAAGCAGCTGTTGTTGATCTTCTTGCCGCATCAACAAGATATCTTTTTCTTTGAATATCTAAGTTGCTTTCTTCCATTGTATTAAATACGTAAGTTAAATCGTATTTAGGTTTTTCTGCTTTTGAAATCACTTCACAATTGTTTAACAATCTCAATGGCGCAGAATAGCCCAGAGTAGCACCTGTATCTTTGTTGTAGAAGATTACTTTATCATCATAGAATGGAATTTTTTCATCTTTTACAACTTTGCCGTGCAATACGCCATGAATGCTGAAAGAAGTTGCTTCTGCAATTTTTCTGTCAACATCTGGTGTAGATGTACCTAATAATGCGCCTAATTCAACATCTTCTTTTCCGATTGATGAGAAAGTAGGAAGTTTTTTGTTGTTTAAGTAAGTGTACAATTCTTCACGTTGTTCATGGTTCAAGTTAAACATTGGTGTTACAAACACATTGTCAACATCTTGAGAAATTTTGCTCAATGAACCTGTTACGTCTTTTGCGCTTACAGGAATTACTTCAAAATCAACGATTACTTTCTTTTCTTTGAATTTGTTTTCAATAATTGAATGCCAATCTTTTTGAGTTTTGTAGAAGTTTTCATTCATCAAAATAGCTGATTTACCTTCAGTTGGTACAAGTTTTTTGAACAACATGAAATCATTTACATATTGTTTAACAGGGTTAAAAAATGCTGTACTTCCGAAATCTCTCAAGCCATATTCATCAATAGTAATAACGAATTTGCCTTTGTTTTTCTTTTCTGACAAATACATACTAGACATATAACCAAGAGAAATAACTGTTGTTGCTCTTGATTTAAGTGCCTTTTCAGAAACATTTGCAGCACTTTGTTCTGTCCAATCACCTGTAAACACTAAATCATTTGGGAATACTGCCTTATAATCTGGTAGCAATGATCTTGTAATTGTTTTTTGGAAAGTTTTCATAACCTCCACGTTTTTATCTGACGGTCCGTCAAATACGAAAGCAAGCTCTATACTTCTTGCATTTGGTGCAGCTTGTAATGCTTGAGACATTTTTGCAGGGTTTGCAAACGCAGCAACACCAGTGTAGCTAAAAGCTAACATAAGTGCCAACACAGCACTAAAAATCTTCTTCATCTCCTTCTACTCCATATTCTCTATACTACACTAAGATATACCTATATTTTAGTACAAACATAAAATCGAAACCATTTTATACTCAATTTTGTTACATTTATGCTATAATAAATTACGACAAAGGAGAGAAAAAGATGGTAGAATTGTTGTTAGTTCTTGTTATTGCATACCTTATTGGTTCAATTCCTACAGGTTATATTATTGTTAAGTTATTTACAGGGCAAGATATCAGAACTATTGGCTCTGGTTCAACTGGTGCTACAAATGTGAAAAGAGTAATGGGTAAAAAATGGTTTTTTACCGTAATGATTTTAGATGCGATTAAAGGCGCTGTTCCCGTCATTTTAGCGAAAGTTTTAACAACTGCGTTTGCAGGAATAGGCTTGTTACCTGTAATAGCTGCAGTTGCAGTGATTTTAGGACATAGCAAATCTATATTCTTAAAATTCACAGGTGGCAAATCTGTTGCATCTGGTGTTGGTACAATTTTAGCTTTAAACTGGATGGTTGGTTTGACTATAGCAGGAATTTGGGCAATAATTACTTATTTTTCAAAATACGTTTCTTTGGGTTCAATTATTGCATTAGCAATTTCACCATTTTTGATGTTGGGATTTAAAGAGCCTTTAGCTTATATAATATACTGCGCAATCGGCGCTATTTATATAATATATTTACATAGAGAAAATATTCAAAGATTAATTAAAGGAGAAGAAAACAAGGTCAGATAAAGACCTTGTTTTTTTGCAAAAAAAAACCACTAGCATAGAGTGGCGTTACGAAAATTAGTAGGAAAAAAGGGAAAGGAAAAATTTATAAACTCTCTTTATTAACTAAACATACTGAATGATTTTTCTACGTTTTTGTCAACTACATTCTTAACTGATTCATACTCAGTTTGTAATGCGTTATGTTCAGTATCTAATTTTTTTAATTCTAAATCAATTCTTTGGTCTTTCTTTTCAAGAGCTGCAATATCTTGATTGTATTCAGATTCAACCAATGCAATCATTCTTTCATCTTCAACTTCTTGAATTGCATCATCATCACTTAAAGTTGTTTGAATAAAATCTCTATCAGTGGCAGAGTAAGATTTCAATAATAACTTGCCTTCTTTTAATTGTTGTTCAAACCAAGATGCCTTCATGACGCCACCTTTGTATGATGATGTAGTGTTCGCAATAGTATCCATTTCATTGACTTCAGTATAGTAGCCATGTTGTGACATTTCATTGAAAATGTTTCTATAGTATTGAATTATACCTGCATTTTCAGGATCATCTTGAGGCGTTTGCAATGCTGCAAAGTGTGTATCATTATTAAGATTTACGGTTAAAGCTACCGCATAATCATAAAGTTCTCTTTGTTCTTTGGTTGTACCATCATAGTTTATAGGATAAGTAGTATTATCAAGAGTATATGTGGCAAAGCCATCAAACACGCCTGTTCGTGGAAGCCTAAATTGGAAACCGAACACTGGTGCTGCAGTTCCATCACCGTGCTCATCATCTTGGAAAGATTTACCAACTGATTTCAAATATTTATCCCAAGCGTCATGCACCTGTGAAGTAGCTTTATCATTATCTGCTAAATCCAAATCGCCAATTGAATATCCCAATTCAGCCAAGAATACGTTCAAATCACCGTTACCTTTTTCAAATGCTTCGGCTAATTTTTTGGTTACCAAAATGTTACCCTTTTGGTTTGTAACAACATATTGTTTTCCACAACCAACGGTATTGTATCCTGTCATTAATCCATAAGAAATATCTGAATAATTTGCAACGGAACCGTTAAAACCTGTTAGAACGGTCAATTTTGTAGCACTAAGCGCCGCATTATATTTTGCGTTTACTTGCTCTGTTTCATCTGCAAGACGTTGTTTTGCAAACGAAAGGGATTGACCCATATTTTCGTTATCCGTCAGTCTTGCAGTAATGCTGAGCAATCTAGCTTGTCCTGCTGCCATTCCCATAAAGTTTTAACGTTCCTTTCAAAAATCGTAACTCTGTAATTAGTTATACGGAGCGTTTTTATTAAAACTTTAGAGCATGTTACATTTTTGTTAATAATTTGTTACAAAATAAAAGAGGCTCAAACGAGCCTCTTTTATTTATATTGCTTGTTTACATTCTTCGCAAATACCATCGGAATTTAATTTTCTATATTTCCAACAGCGTTCACATTTTTCACCTTCAGCTTTTGTTACCCAAACAGTATAACCTTCTTCAGTATATTCATTTAATACATCAGTCGGTTTTTCTTCAGTAATATATGCTTGCGAAGTAATGAAGATATTTGCAAGTTCATTTTCATTAGCTTTTAGAACTTCTGACTCAACTGCTTTTACATAAACTGCAACCTCTAAAGAGCTTCCGACTTGTTTTTCAGCTCTTAAAGGTTCAATTGCACGAGTTACAACTTCACGTGCTTTTAGGATTTTTGTGAAATCATCTTCTAATTGAACATTATTCCATTCAGATTTCGCTTTTGGCCAATCTGCAAGTAAAATACTCATCAAGCCTTCTCTTTGAGCTTCAGGAACACTTTGCCAAATATCTTCAGCTTGGTGTGGCATTACAGGAACTAATAACCTTATCAATGCTTGAGAAATTTCATAAAGTACAGTTTGACAAGCACGTCTTGATAAAGATTTTTTACCAGCTGTATATAATCTGTCTTTTACAATATCAAGATACAAAGCACTTAATTCTACTGCCGCAAAGTTTTGCAAACTTTGGAAATATTTATAGAATTCATAATTTTCAAAAGCCTCGGTTACCTGTTCAATAAGTTGATTTAATTTGTGTAATGCAAACTTATCAAGCGCTTTCAAATCTTTATATTCTACATAATCAACTGCAGGATCAAAATCAAACAAGTTACCCAGCAAGAATCTTGCAGTATTTCTTGTCTTTTTGAAAATTTCTACAAGTTGTTTGATAATATTATCGCCAATTTTGGTATCATTTCTGTAATCAACAGATGCTGCCCAAAGTCTTAGAATATCAGCACCATAAACATTTATAACTTCTTGTGGAGTTACAACGTTACCGATAGATTTTGACATCTTTTTACCTTCACCGTCCATAACAAAACCGTGAGTCAAAACTGATTTGTATGGAGAGATGCCTTTTGTCGCAATTGCGGTCAACAATGAAGATTGGAACCAACCTCTGTGTTGATCAGATCCTTCAAGGTACATTTCAACAGGAGTTGTACCTAATTGTTCAGAACGTTTTTCTACAACTGCACGCCATGTAATACCTGAATCAAACCAAACATCCATAATGTCGCTTTCCTTACGGAAGTGATTTTTACCACATTTAGGACATACAAATCCTTTTGGTAACAATTCTTCTGCTGAATATTTTACCCAAGCATCTGAAGATTCTTTTTCAAAAATATTTGCAACGTTTTCAATTGTTTCATCAGTAACGATTGATTCACCACAATCTTCACAATAGAATACCGGAATTGGTACACCCCAAGCACGTTGGCGAGAAATACACCAGTCAGTTCTGCTTGCCACCATGTTTGAAATTCTTGATTCGCCTGAAGCAGGAATCCATTTAATATCTTTAATTGCTTCAAGTGTTGCATCTCTGAATTTATCTACTTTTACAAACCATTGAGGTGTAGCTCTGTAAATTACAGGATTTTTACATCTCCAACAATGTGGATAACTATGTTGAATATCTTGTTTTGCAAGTAAAGCACCACAATTTTGTAGTTTTTCAATAACAATTGAATTCCCTTTGTAGTAAGGAACCCCTTCTAAATCTTTGTCTTGAACTTGCGAAGTCCAAACACCTTTAGCATCTAATGGTGAAAAGACTTCAATATTGTATCTGCAACCAACTTCATAGTCTTCAAGACCGTGACCTGGAGCTGTGTGAACAGAACCTGTACCAGCATCAAGTGTAACGTGTTCACCTAAAATTATCGGTGATTTTCTATCTACTAATGGGTGTTTTGTCGCTAACAACTCTAAATCTTGACCAGTGCAAGAGCCGATTACATTTATATCTTTTTCTTCCCACTCAACATCAGCCAAGAACGCACCTAGCAAGCCTTGTGCAATTACATACACATCACCTTTATAATCAAAGAATGTATATTCAAATCTTGGGTGCATACTGATTGCCATATTTGACGGAATTGTCCAAGGAGTTGTTGTCCAAATAACTGCATATACTTTTTTGTTTTGTGTATCAACAAACTTATTGATTTTTTCAACAGACTCACTATCAAAAGCAAATCTTACGTAAATTGATGTTGAAGTATGATCAGCGTATTCAACTTCAGCTTCAGCTAATGCAGTTTCACAAGATGCACACCAATAAACAGGTTTTAAACCTTTTTCAACATATCCTTTTTTGAACATTTCGCCGAAAACTCTAATTTGTTCAGCTTCAAATTCTGGATTAATTGTTAAATAAGGGTGATCCCAATCGCCCCAAACACCTAAGCGTTTGAACTCTTTTTCCTGACCTTTAAGATTTTTATGAGCAAATTCTCTGCATTTTTGTCTTAATTCAAGAGGTGTTAATGCTTCACGACCACCTTTAATATTTTTTACGACAGCGTTTTCAATAGGAAGTCCGTGCGCATCATAACCAGGAACATATGGTGCATAAAATCCTTGCATAGACTTATATCTGATTAAAATATCTTTTAAAATCTTGTTTAAAGCGTGTCCAATGTGAATTTTATCAGAACTCAAATATGGAGGTCCATCATGTAAAACAAATTTATTTGTTTTATCACGTTGTTCAATATTTTTTTCATAAATTTGGTTTTCTTCCCAAAATTTTTGTGTTTGAACTTCTTTTACTGTGGCATTTGCTCTCATTTCTAAAGTTGTTTGAGGCAAATTTAAGGTATTTTTGTAATCAGTTTTTGTTTGTTCGCTCATTCTATTCCTCTATTCGTAACTTTTTCGTATATATTTCTTATTCCTGAAAAATCCCATTCAGATTTTTCTTTGTCGGATTCTTCGATAAATTTATTCATTTTATCATAATCAAATTCATTTTCCCAACGAGCAATAACAACTGTAGCAACACAGTTACCGATCAGGTTTACGGTAGTTCTGCCCATATCAAGAATTTGATCAATACCTAATAAAATTGCAACCCCAATAATTGGGATATTGAAACTTGCAAGAGTCCCCGCCAATACGATTAATGAAGCTCTTGGAACACCTGCAACACCCTTACTTGTTAACATCAGCGCAAGCATCAAAATAATTTGTTGGTTTAAATCAAGATTAATACCAACGATTTGTGATGAGAAAATCACTGCCATTGCAAGGTATAACGTACTTCCATCTAAGTTAAATGTGTATCCGGTTGGCATTACAAATCCAACAATATTTTTCGGAACACCAAATTTTTCCATAATCTCAATAGCTTTTGGAAAAGCTGCTTCAGAACTAGCAGTAGTAAAAGTCAAAATTGCAGGTTCTTGAATTGCTTTAATTAAACTTCTGAAAGAAATTCTTGCATATTTACAAGCGATAAATAACACAACCAAAACAAATACCGCTAGGGCAGTGTATAATGAAAAGATTATTTTTGCATAGTTTTTAAGAATTGAAAGTCCATTTGTTCCAACAGTTGCGGCAATTGCACCAAAGATACCTAAAGGCGCAAAATACATTACATATTCAGTGAATTTGAACATAATTTGCGATACTGAATTTAAAACTGTCATAACAGGTTTTGCCGTTTTGCCAACTGCTATCATTGCCAATGCAAAGAATATTGAGAATACCACGATTTGTAACAAATTGCCTTCCGACATTGCCTGGAAGATACTTGTCGGAAATATATTCATAAACATTCCTGAAAGTGAAGTATGCGCATGAGTTGCAGCCATCATACCTGCTTGACTAAGGAATGAAGAATTTGCCTCTAGAGCTTCTGAGCCAAACCCAACACCTGGTTTGAAAATATTTGCCATTGTCAAGCCAACAATCAAAGCCAAAGTCGTAACAACTTCAAAATAAATAAGCGTTTTTAAGCCCACTTTTCCAAGGCTTTTTGTATCACCGTGCCCTGCAATTCCAACAACAAGAGTTGCAAACAACAATGGTGCAATAATCATTTTAACCATTCTCAAGAAAATAACAGCAAAAGGACGCATTTTGACTGCAATATCAGGGGCAAAATGTCCTACGACAACACCTAAAATAAGTGCTAAAAATATTAAGGCTGTTAGTCTAGAATGTTTCAAAAGAAATTTCCTCTCACTATATTATATTATAAACATAGTAAAAGAGGAAATTTTAGTTTAAGAAATATAAAATTAGTCAGTTATTTTAAGCAGATTGCCTGCACTTCAGCACCATTTTGAGCGTAATAATAAACACCCGTTCCAGTTGGTTCAAAAAGCCAAACTAACGGATAAACTTCCATGAAATCCCTCGACCATATTGCAGGAAGTGTACCATCTTCTCCACTCATTTTAATACCTAATTTGGTAACGATATCTTCTTGCATACATTGCGCACCATCAGGACAAGTCGAAACACCTTCAAAATTAGTATTGAATGATGCAATATCAGGATAAATTTTTTCTGATAGTTTAGCCAATTGAGCTAACGAAGGAATTTTATTTATACCTCCACAAGCTTCAATTGCACCTGCCCAAAAATCATATGGACCAGCAGCTCCTGAACAATGTTCTATACCATATTGTTGCATAAATGCTAAATCTTCAGGATCTGTTGATGTTCCTTCGCCATTACAAGCTTTCCACTCATGAACACCAGGTGAAAATGCCAGCCCGAAGCATAATCCATCTACTTCATAAGCGCATTTTGCAGCACCTAGTGAGCTTACATTTCCATTTGCCCTTAAGTCTTTTCCACTTGCGTTAGGTAATTTGAATCCGGAAGTATCATATAAAATTGCAAGACAATTTGCACCATTAATTTGATTTGAATAAGGATCTTGCTTGCAAGACTCAGTAGGATTATAAGCAATTAATGCACTTGAACCATTCGCCAATTGTACACCAACAATATTCGTTCCCCAATTTTTTTGTCCAAAATGTTCGGCAGTTGAAATATCTGAAATCTTCACTTCTGTAGATTCAACATCGCCTCCACCCCAATAAACAGTTTCACTAAAACAATCCATTAATTTGTCATTAGCACAAGTTTTAGTAATTTTTAAATGTTTAGATAATTCTTCAACAAAGTTTTCAGTAGAAGTATGTCCTGCCAAAGTTGATTGGGTATTCATAACTTTTAGAGCTTCTTCAAGTTTTCTTTCAAAAACAGTTGCAGAAGTGTTCCAAGCTCTTGTTTGGTAATTAGCAACAAGAGTTGGAATTGTCATTGCAGCAACAACACCAATAATTGCTAAAGTGATCAAAACTTCTGCCAAAGTAAAAGCGGATTTTTGTGAAGTGATCAAGTGACTAGGTGACCAAGTGATCAAGTTCTTTACAGTTTTTTTCATAATTTTTTTCCTTTCATTTTTTTATATGTACTACTTTTTTTAAATTACTGTTCTCTACTCCCATCCCTCGCTAGGGAGGGGCTGGGGGTGGGTGAGCTTTTATTATTGTTGCGTAATTCCGAACTTTACTTAAACGTCATTCCGAACAACAACCGTGCTGTCATGCTGAACTTGTTTGGCTACTTTTGCCAACGAGTTTACGAGTTGTGCAAAATGCCTGGTTTTCCACAGCATCTATTTTTTAATAATAATCACCCACCTAAATCCTCCCTAGCAAGGGAGGACTTTTCCCTTGAAATTTGTTTTTTGCATAACAAAACAAGGTTGTACAAGATTTAATCCTTGTTAACAACCTTTCAAATTTTATATTAATAGATCCTGAATTTATTTCAGGATAACGGTACTGTTGTTCAATATGACGGTACGATTTTGAACAAACCGCCGAAAGCCTTACTAGGAGAGCGTTTCTACCCCCCCCCTAAGATCTTAAAGCCAGTCATAGCTTCACTTTTTAACATATTACGTTCTCCTATTCTGTTGGATCTTCCAACCTTAAAATATATTACTTGATCACTTGGTCACTAAAACCTTGATCACTTCTTATCATACCACTTTTTTCAATTTTTGGCAA
>SUTY01000052.1 GCA_015152455.1 Cyanobacteria bacterium SIG32 | reverse complement strand
TGCAATGACAGCTTGTGAGATGGCGCTTTCTGATATAGAAACAAAAATCCCTGTTGATGAAGTTGTTGATGCTATGGATCAAACTGGTCAGTTGATGTCCCCAACTTTGAAAGAAAGCTCTTTAGGTGGGCTTGCACGAACTAAGACGGCTCTTGAGCTTCAAGCAAAAATCTTTGGAAAATAGAATTTTGTAAATAAATGTAACAAATTTCTACGTTTTTGTTAATTTTCCTCAAAATAGATACTTTATATATATAGAGTATATCAAAGAGCGAGGAGTATATTATGTCAGGTTATAGCGTTGATGAAGTAAAATATAGAGATTTTAATGACAGAACTGCGTTTATGCTAAATGATCCTTTAAAGAAAAAAGAAAAGGATGAGCAGGCAACCCAGGCGGCATTTTTGGCATATAATGCAAATCCACGTGGACAAGTGCACAATGTTACATTGTCTAATGGGCAGCCAAATTCTGTTATGACTTAGATTTACAAAATTGTTTGTTTGATATAGAATAGTCCCCAAAAGGGACTATTTTTTATGCTTTTAACTTCAGATATAGGAAATACAAATATTACTTTAGGATTGTTTGATAATGAAGCGTTTGTGGAAGAATTCAGGCTGGCTTCTGATAAAGATTTATCACAAGAAGAATACGAAGTTCTTTTAAAAACATTATTCAAAGATTTTAAAATTAATGGGTGTATTATTAGTTCTGTAGTTGAAGAATTGAACAAAAAATTTACAAATGCTATTAAAAATGTTTTTGGAATAGAACCTGTTTTCTTGTCTAATAAAATAAATACAGGCGTAAAAATAAAGACAGATTTCCCAGATGAAGTTGGCGCTGATAGAATTGCAAATGCAGTAGGAGCTTATGTTTTGTATCAAAAGCCAACTATTGTGATTGATTTTGGGACTGCAACTTCATTTGATATAATTAATCAAAATGGTGAATTTATTGGTGGTGTAATTGCTCCGGGTATCAATTTGCAAATGAAAACATTGAATAAATTTACGTCTAAACTTCCAAGAACAGATGTTGCAATTTCAACGAAAGCAATTGGTGGCAACACAACAGATGCTATTTTATCAGGGGTAATTCGAGGGACTGCTTGTATGATAGATGGGCTTGTAGAACAGTGTGAAAAAGAGTTAGGTTCTAAAGCGATTTTAGTTGCTACAGGTGGTTATTCAGGACTTATTGCAAATTATTTGAAGCGCCCATTTGATTATATTAATCCCACTTTGACATTAGAGGGGCTAAGACATCTTTACAACTTAAATGTTGTAGGTGAATTGCAAGAAATTACCCATTAGATTTTCGTTCCAAACCTGGACATCTTTAGGAACACTTAAAACGGTAGGGGTAAAGTTCCAAATATATTTAATATCAGCAGCTACTAAATAATCTGCAGTTTTTTGAGCAAATTTGCCTGGAACGGTTAATATTGCGATATCGACACAGTTTTCTCTAGCTAGGTTTGGAAGTTTACTTATATCCAAAACTAATTTGTCGTTAATTGTGGAACCTATTTTATTTTTGTCATTATCAAATAGTGCGATAATATTAAGTCCGTAGTTTGTGAAATTATCGTATTTAGCAAGAGCCATTCCAAGGTTTCCTGCACCTACAATAAAGGCTTTTTTTGTTTTTGCAAACCCCAGAGTTTTCTCAATAGACGTTTTTAATTCTTCTACAATATATCCAATTCTGGATTTGCCTGAATTATTTAAGATACTGATATCTTTTCGGACTTGCGAATCGTCAATGTTTAGTAGTGACGCAATTTGACCACTAGAAATAAACCTTTCACCACTGTTTATGTAGTCTTGTAAAATGCAATGGTACAATGTAAGTCTATTAATAACTTTGTCTGATATTTTTTTATCCATAGTTGTATTATAACATGCAAAAAAGACGGAGGATAATTCCTCCGTCTTTGGGGTTTGCGTTTAAAATTTTAGTTTCCGAATAATACGGCTCTGGCTGCGTTTGATGCTGGTTCTACAGTTTGTCCATAATACTTAACAGGGAATATATCTTTAATACTGTTAGCTGAAACCACACATGCCGCATCTGCAGTACCTGTTCCAGAATCACAAGTTACTTGTTGGTTTGGTCCTGCTGTACCGTTTACATCAATATAGCCGTAGCATGGAGTAGTTTTTGTACAAGCTGCGTCAGCAGTTTTGTTATATGCAAATGCTGTACCGTCAGCAAAGGCATACACCACATCTGGTGCGTTTGTGATTGTAACATTACTGGTATCATCATCATTTGCTTTGTATGCTTCAATTGTCGGAGCTTCTTCGTCATCATATTGACTTGTAATATCTGATGCAGTTTGTAAACGTGCTCCTAAAAATTCTGCAACTGTTGTTCCTGCGTCACCATCTTTAACCATGCCGGAAAAGTCTGTGTCATCTAATGCTACGTTCATCAATACTGCTTGGTTTAATGTTGATAGGGCTTTTTTGTATGCGGTTTTAAACTGTGCTCCGTTTGTGTTTGAAATCAATGTTGGAATTGTCATTGCTGCCACTACGCCAATAATACCAAGTGTAATCAATACTTCTGCTAATGTAAAACCTTGTTTTTTCATCATATTCTTTTCCACCTTTCTTTCTATACTCGTACTCGCCACCCACAAAAAAATGGGTATAATTTATATATGCCCATTTCCTAATACTTTTTAACTATATATTAAGAAAAATTAATACTTTAGTATTAGTTTTTTCTAATTCTAATTAATTATTATTACGTTTTTCTTCTTCTTTAATTATGTTGCAGAGTCCCTCTAGACGGCGATCTTCCATAGCATCAATGACTTCTTGAATGTCTGTAATTTTATTTAATGCAAATCCTGTTTCTGCGATTAAAACACAATCATTACATAATCTGTAACCTGTATATTCAACAGAACCAGCAAGTGGTTTTAATTGTCCACAACAATCACATTCAAATTGTTCATCAGCTAAAGACGGATCTTCTTCGATATCATCAATAACCATTTGCGCTACAACTTCTTGCATTTCTTTAATAATTTCTTCATTTGTTTTCATTATTTCACCAAATCTTTCATTTCTTTTACTGCTTGTGGTAGGCCTACAAAAATTGCTCTTGAGATAATACTGTGACCAATATTCAATTCGTATAAATCAGGAATTTCGTGCATTCTATGAACATTTTGATAGTTTAATCCGTGACCTGCGTTTACTTTTAGGCCAAGGCTTTGAGCGTATTTTGCAGAATTTTTTAATTTTAAAAACTCTGTTTCTTCATCTTGTGTGCCAAATTTTTCGCTATATTGACCTGTATGCATTTCGATAAATTGTGCTCCAGTTTTGGCAGATGCTTCAACTTGATCTTCACAAGGATCTATAAACAAACTAACCAATATGCCAGCTTCTTTTAAAGGTTTTACAAATTCTGTTATTTTGTCTAATTGACCTCTGACATCAAGTCCACCTTCTGTTGTAACTTCTTGACGTTTTTCAGGAACAAGGCACACTGAATGAGGTCTAACTTTAAGTGCAATTTGTTGCATTTCATCTGTTACTGCCATTTCCAAATTCATATTTGTTTTCAGTGTGTGAATAAGAGTTCTTATGTCGGAATCTTTTATGTGTCTTCTGTCTTCTCTTAAATGTGTTGTAATTGAAGTTGCACCATTTAGTTCGCAAACTTCAGCTGCTTTAATTGTATCTGGGTCAACTCCGCCTCTGGCGTTTCTTAGTGTTGCTACGTGATCAATGTTTACACCTAATAACATTTTCTTTCTCCTTAGTATTTACTTATTTTTAATAAAGCTGTATATGATGGTAAAATCGTTATTTTTTCATCTTTTGTTGTATTATTTAAAACTAATTGAATAGCTTTTTTTATCTCTTGTTCTACGACAATTTTTTCTGTTGGAAATCCTGCATATTTTAATCTGTTGGCTATATCGTATGCTCTTGTACCAGAGGTTACAATTGGATTTTTAGCGGACAATAATTTACTAAAATCAACATCCCATAACCAAGAAATATCTCTGCCGTCTGCATATTCATCATTCATTGCAAAAATAATATGAGAATTTACGTCTATAGTTTTTAGAACTTCGTTTACACCTGTTGGGTTTTTAATAAGCTGAATAAGAGCTTTATGTCCGTCTATTATGCGAGTTTCGGCACGCCCAAATGCGGTATGATAATTATTTAGCGCATTTTGAATTTGTTCATTAGAAAATCCATTTTCGATAGCTGTTGCAATAGCAGCGAGAGTATTGTATGCATTATATTCACCGATTAAATTTATTCTAAAAGAATACGAATTATTTACTAATAATTCAATGTGGTCATCAAAAGTCTTAACATCTGCAAAATAATCACAAGAGTTTTTCAATCCAAAATAAACGGCGTTCTTGTCTTTTCCAAATTTTGAAACAATAGGATCATCAGCATTCAAAATCAATTTAACATTTGGGTTTTTGTCAATAGCTTCTTGAATTGTTTTAGCGGTAAAATTGGCGTCACCATACCTATCCAATTGATCACAAAAAAGATTTGTAACTATTAAACAATCTCCTTTAACGTTGTCATAGATTTTTGTCAGATAAGCCTCATCAGTTTCAATGACCGCATAATCGTAATTTTTAAAAGGGCAAATATTTTTAACAAAAACATTTGCAATTCCTGAAGGCATATTCGCACCTTTAACATTGTGGATAATTTTTTGATTATTTTCTTCTAAAATATGTGCCAAAATGCCAGACGTTGTTGTTTTTCCGTTTGTACCTGTAATATTTATGAAAACCTTGTTTATAGATTTTTTAGTATATTTCATGAAATCAGGACAAATTTTTAACGCAACAAACCCAGCAAAAGAAGTTGCAGGACGGCGAAGTATTTTTAATACGATATATATAAGTTTTGATATAAATAATGCTATGTAAAATTTCATAAATAGTCCTATAAGTGTATTCCAATTTAAACGGAATTATTTTATACTTCAAATATAATACAAAAGTAAGAAAACATGTATCTATTTATTGCAATAATTTTAATAGCTGAGTTGATAATCGCAACTAATATTATTTGTCTGATAAAAAGGGCTGACAAAGCAGTTTTGGCATTGGATGAAAAGTTGTGTTTATCTCGACCTGAAATATGTTCAAGTTTAAAAGCATTTAAAGAAGGTGTTGAAAAATTTGTTCTAGGAGTTCATGCTATTGTGGAATTTAGCAAACGACAAAGACAAAAATATTTAATTACAATTGCTCAAAATGTATTGATTTATCTATTGCTTTACATGTTGCGGGGGAAGAAAAAAAAGTATGCCCCAGCATTGCGTATGGCAATGGCTTTAAAAGATTACTGGGCTTGTAATTCGTAAAAAAATATGATATGATTACTTAAAAATAAGAAAGGTACACAAATTATGGGCAAAAAATCATTTATGTTCGGTATGGGGCTTATAGCAGGTGTGATCGGCGGTGTTGTCGCAGGTGTACTTTATGCTCCAAAATCAGGTGAAGAATCAAGACGAGAGCTTAAAGAAGCTGCTTGCAAATTGTATGAAGAAAATTCTCCAGCAATTTCTGAAGCTAAAAAACAGGCTTTGGAATCTGTGGATTTAATGAAATATAAATTGGAAAGACAATTAAGAAAATTCAGCAATATGCTTAAGAATAGAAAACTAAGAAAAGCAAAAGAATTGGAAGATGCTGAAAGTGAATTCACGTATTAAGAAAGGAATTTGAGTTATGGAACTATCACAAGTCGCATTAAACCAAGGTCTTACTTTTTTAACATGGGTTACAGGTATTGTACTAATAGTCGTTTCAGGTTTTTTGGTAAAACTACTTATTGATTTGTCAAAATTAGCGAAAAACTTAACAGAAACATCTCAGGTATTGAATACAGAATTAAAACCTACATTGCAAGAGTTAAGTGAAACGTTAAAAACGATAAACGAACTTGTAAAAACAACAGACAAAGGTTTTGATAATATAAGAAGTGCTATAGAAAAATTCATAGGCAAAACAAAATCAGTTTCAGAAAAC
The DNA here is from genome assembly GCA_015152455.1 of Cyanobacteria bacterium SIG32. Lineage (GTDB taxonomy): Bacteria > Cyanobacteriota > Vampirovibrionia > Gastranaerophilales > Gastranaerophilaceae > SIG32. The sequence goes on along the minus strand of SUTY01000052.1, from coordinate 9,015 downwards.
ATTTTTGGTGGTTTTTTGAAAGGTTTTGCAACTGTATTTGGATTATTTTCAAAAAAATAGCCGTTTATGGGGATTGAAAAAATCCATCATTAACGAGAGAATGTAATTGAACAGAAAAGGAGTAAAAATATGTCAGCAACTAGATTTTTAGCAGGTTTTATAGTAGGCGGAGCGATTGGAGCTATCACAGGTATTTTATTAGCACCGAAGTCAGGAGCCGAAACTCGTGCAATGCTTGCGGATTCAGCAAAAGATGCAATGAAAAAAGCTGATGCAACAGTAAAAGAAATTCAGTCAAAAGCAGATGATGTTGTTTCAGATTTGCAGAAAAAAGGTGATGAAATCAAAGAAAAACTTCAAGGATTGATTAATCAGCAAAAAGAAGAAACTGCACAGTAAAAGAGATTTTCATACTAAGGAGAGGTCGCATTATGCGGCCTCTTTTTTGCGTGTAATTCATTTTCTCTGTTCTCATTTGCATGAAATTTTAACTGAAGTGACCAAGATGAGAGTGATCAAGTGATCAAGATGTTTTAATCTATTGACCAACCACTTAAATCTTGTCTAGTTAGATAGGACTTAAAAAAAGGAGCTTCTATGAAGCTCCTGGAAGTCTATATGACAAAAAACTTGTTAAATGATTAATCACCTAAGCAAACCGCCATAGGACTGGAGCTACTGCGGGTGGTGCCGTAGTCGTGGCGGTACGTGAGGGTAGGGTCGAACCACCTGTAGTACGCGTAGTTGCCATAATTCTCCACGCCTGACCAAACGCTGAACCATTGAAGATCAGTGAGAGTTCCTGATGTGCTCTTAAAGCCTAAAGAAAGTGCTAGTTCTGTTTCTCTACAAGTTGTGTAGTTTCCGCTATCATCTTTTGCACAATATGTTGTACCTGTGCTACTTACTGTTATTGATGGATATAGTAGTTGTGCTATTGCAGTTAAGTCATCATCACCTGGCATGTTACTTGTTCCTCCACATGCTTCTACTGCTCCTGCCCAATAATCATTTTCATAATAACATTCTTGGATACCTAGGCTTTGTGCGTATGTACCAGCAGTTGTTCCTGTTTCTGCGCTTGTTGCATTTTCACCTGCACAATCAGCATAACTCATCGCTTCTGGGAAGAACGGTGCGCTGAAACATTTACCATTAACCTCTATTGCGCATGTTCTACCAAGTTTTGTTACGTTACTGTTACTTCTCAAATCTTTTGAACTTGTGTTTGGTGTTTTAAATCCTGTTGTATCGTAAAGAATTGCTAAGCATTTTTCACCAGTAATTTGGTTAGAATAAGGATCTTGATTACATGTATTTGTTGGATTATATGCAACCAAAGCATTTGTTCCATTTGCAAGTTGAATACCTACAATATTTGTACCCCAGTCTTTTTGTCCTAGGTGTTTAGCGGTTTTAACTTTCGTCATATCAACTGCTTCAGGAGTTGCAGTACCTGCACCCCAAAATACTTCTTCACTAAAACAGTCCATTAATTTATCGTTAGTACAAGTTTTAATTATTTTTAAATGTTTAGATAATTCTTCTACAAAATTTTCTGTAGTTTTTAGACCTGCTAAAGTGCCTTGGGTATTCATAACTTTTAAGGCTTCAGTTAGTTTTCTATCGAATACAGTTGCTGAAGTGTTCCAAGCTCTTGTTTGGTAATTTGCAACTAATGTCGGAATAGTCATTGCTGCAACAACACCAATAATTGCTAAAGTAATCAAAACCTCAGCTAAAGTAAAACCAAATCTTTTTGTCATAATCTTTTATACCTCGCTTTTAAATAAAGTTTAAAACACCAAACGATATTACAATATAAGTTGCATTATAGTTTGATAATATCATTTTTGGCAATTGAAGTCAATCCCATTTATAATTGAAAAATGGATATAAGAAGTGAATTAAAAAGTTTAATAGCAAAAAATGGTACTACTCTCAAAAAACTTTGTGAAGAATTGTCAGACAAGTCTGGTAAAAACATAATTGGCAATAATATTACGAACAAGTTACGCCGTAAAACTATTAAATTTGAAGAAGTTCAGGATATTTTAAGTGTCCTCGATTATCGTATTGAAATTGTTAGGAATAAATAACTATCTATTCAAAGCGTCGTCTAATGCTTTTTCTAAAGTTGCAATTTTTGCTTCTAAAACCTGTACTTTAGATGAATTTGAACTGTTTGATACAGAACTTTTTTCTAATTCTCTTTTATAAGCATTTAATTTGTTTTTTTCTGATAAATAAAGTTGGCCTATCAAACAAATACCAGTAAATAATCCAACTACTAAAGTTATTAATGTGTAACTTGCTAGATTAAGTGTTTTGTTTATAACACTAACATCTTGCAACCCAAGAGCAAGTATCATGTCTTTGGTTAATAATGCAATATTAATCATTTGAGGAGCATTTATTATTGCAACATAGATTACTCCTAAAATTGCCAAGTAAGATATTATGTTCAAGATTGTTTTCATTAGTTTCTCCTATTTCTGTAGAACGTTAGAACCTTGTTTAATTTTTCATCTGGTTCTATTTCTAATTCTATTATTTCACCTGTAATGGGTTTTGTAAAGCTCAAGTAATACGATTGAAGAACTTGTTCTTCTGTTTTTACTCTGCCTTCACCAGAACCATACATACTGTCGTTATATACAGGGTGGTGTCTGTGACTCATATGAACTCTAATTTGATGAGTTCTCCCTGTTATTAGGGTTAATTCAACGTAAGTTGCTTCTTTAAATCGTTCCAAAACTTTTAATAAAGTGACACTTTCTTTTCCGCCGTCTTTAACTGGAACAATTGCCATTTTATGTGGATATTTCGGATGACGTCCTATTGGTTCTTCAATTCTATCTTCGTCACCGTTGTAGTTACCTTTCACGATTGCTCTGTATTTTTTTGTAATTGTATGGTCTTTAATTTGTTGAGCTAAAAATTCGTGAGCCATGTTGTTTTTGGCAATCATTAATAAGCCTGAGGTATTTCTGTCTAATCGGTGTAAAATTCCTCTTCTAAATTCACCGTTAAGATCCGAAAGATTATCGCCATATTTGTATAATAAAGCATTTACAAGTGTATTTTCTCTTTCAATTGTTGTAGGATGAGTTAACATACCTGAGGGTTTGTTTACGACAAGCATATTGTCATCTTCGTAAACAATATCTAAAGGAATGTTTTGAGGTTCAATTTTTAATTCTTCTTCCTCAAGTTTTTCAAATTCAACCTTGTCGCCTTCTTTTAGAAAGTAAGCAGGTTTTTTCTCTGCATTATTCACCAAAACCTTTCCGTCCTTTATATATTTTTGGATTTTAGAACGAGAAATGTCTGTAAACATATCAGAAAGATAGTTGTCTAGTCTTTTATTTTCATCATTTTCATCAATAAAAATTATCATAAGTTTTTCTTTAACAAAATTATTGCCACAATTGCAATTACACTAACATTAATAAGAATATCAGAAATATTAAATACCGGAAAGTTTACAAAATTCAATTGAACATAATCTCTTACAAATCCAAGAGCAATTCTTTCGTGTAAATTTCCACCAATACCAGCTGAAAGCATGGATAAAAAGAAAATGGATTTCATTGATATTGTAGAAATGTGTCGCATTATGTATGAAAAAATTCCACAAATTGCAACAACTGATACGATAATAATAATTTCTCTTGCATCTTTTAAAATACTAAACGCTGCGCCTGTGTTTTCAACGTATTTTAGCGAAAATATCTCGTTAGAATATGTGAAACCTTGCATTAACTGGTTAACTATTAAGTCAGAACAGTAGAGAGTAAAAAACACAAAGAATGCGAAACAAACTGAATAATATGAAAATTTACTAATCTTTTTCTGCATTCGCTTCCTCAACATTCACTCTTGTCATTATAAATGCTAATCCTGCCATGTAAACTTGAACTTTGTCAAAGGCTACAGTTCTTGATTTTGACATGCCTATAGATGCTACGTTGTATTCGTTTTTGCCATCTTTATTTGCTATAAACATTCTTTCTAAAATATTATCTTCTGGAAGATTTCTAAAAACTTCTTTTGGCTTTTGTTGTGGATAAGTAATTGCGTCTTGGCAAATTGAAGCAACAATAAAAGCATCTTCAGGTTTATCGATTTTTAAAGATGCGGTGTAATACTCACCTGCTTTTGCAGTTTCAGGAGTAATTAAATCCATTTCTACAAATCTTGTATCGCCATATTTTAAAAATGATTTTTCGTTTTTAACTTTTTCACTCGTTACAAGCCATTTATTTTCAAACTTTTTGAGGTAATAAGTTCCGTTTGAAATTGAATTTAATTCGCCGTAAATTTTCACTCCTTGTTCAATTTCAGTTGTTGTGGATAAAGATGTTTCATAAACATCAACTTCTGCAGAATTTCCGTTTATTCTAATATCTTTAATTTCAGAAGTATAAATAATATCAGGATAAGACTTCCAAGTATCTTTTATTAATTCAAAATAAACATCTTTTTTAAATCCGTCAGCACTAACAAAATCTTGATGATACAAGGTTGAAAGACCTATAACATCATATTTTGCGGCATATTTTTCTTGGAGTGAAAGCAATTTTTTAATAGCTTTTTTATCTGCTCTAATTTCTAAGTTTTGTACTATTTCAGCTTTTTTATCCGCAAAAAAGCTGGCATGTGCAGGTTCTGTTATGCCAAATCCTAATAAAATTACTAATGATAAAACTATTCTCTTCATATCTTTATTATATGTTAAAAGTATAAAAATAGGAACTATGTAAATAAATGTAATCAACCCACCTCGCTTGATAATCGCTCGATAAATACTGTCAAAATAGATTCTGAAACAAGTTCAGAATGACAATTTTTATAAGAAAAAGGAGGACACTGTTGGTGTCCTCCAAAACATCCGGGGGGATGTTAAAAAGAAACTTTTTCTAATTTTTCGATACGTTTTTCAAGTTCTTTGATTTTTGTATCACGAATTCTTTGTTGTTCGATTAACGTTTCGACTTTCATTGTCAAGATCTTAACTTCGCTGATAAGTTTTGTTATAAGTTTGTCTAATTGCTTAACTGCGTTCAATAGTGCATATTGAATACGTTCCTGTTTAACAACAAGATATCCGTCGCCGTTTTTCTCAACAGCTTCAGGAAGCACCTTTTGGACTTCTTGAGCGATTACACCAACTCTGACAGTTTTATCTTTGTCATCTTTGTATGTAAAGTATTTAGGAACAATGTTTCGGATTTGTTCTAGACCGTTTTTGTATTCTTCTTTGATGTTTTTAAGACGTTTATCTGAATACACAGTAATAGCAGATACACCTGAAATAATAGCGGTAGTGGAAGATCTGCCAAGATATATAGCTTCGGTTGTTGAAGAATCCTTAGATGTTGGACCAGAACCAATTCCAATGCAGGTTTTGTTTGAACCTGTAATCATACTACAAGCTGAATACCCAAGTGCTGTATTGTTGCTACCAGTGATATTTGTAAGTAAGGAATAATGACCAATTGCTGTATTCTTTTCCCCAGTTGTATTATTATGGAGTCCGTAAACACCCATAGCAACATTATGATTTGCTATTGTGTTTGAGTAGAGTGCTTGGTAGCCTATGGCAATGTTTTCACTTCCTGAGGTATTGTGGTACATCGTTTGGAATCCAGTAGCAGTATTGCTATAGCCTGTTGTATTGCTGTACATAGCGTCGCGACCCAATCCTGTATTTTCACTTCCTATGTTGTTAAATAAAGATCCATGACCAATTGCCGTATTGTTATTACCTGTTTTATTGGAGTTGAGAGAATAAGAGCCAATCCCTGTATTATATGAAGCACTTGTATTTTTAGAAAGCGTCTCGATACCAATAGCAGTATTATATGTCCCATTGGTATTACCCAAAAGGGAGGCATAACCCATTGCTGTATTAAAACTTCCGGTGGTGTTAGAACTTAATGAATTGTCGCCGATCGCAATATTGATATTTCCTGTTGTGTTTGAATAAAGTGCTGATCTACCTACGGCTGTATTATTTGATGCCGTTGTATTGTTAGCTAAAGCTGAAGCCCCTACAGCCGTATTGCTATTTCCTGTCGTGTTGTTGCTGAGAGCACTAGTACCAAGTGCAGTATTGTTATAGCCTGTTGTATTATATCTCCCTGATAATGCGCCGATAGCAGTGTTGTAAGCACCTGTTGAGTTATCCATTAAAGATGAATCACCAATTGCAGTATTATACTGAGCCGTAGTGTTTGCTAACGAGCCATATCCAAAAGCGGTATTTCCATCAGCGCTTACGTTTTTTGTTAAAGTTCCATAACCAAATGCGGTATTGTTTTCGCCAGTAATTCCGTTTTGAAAACCTGCTCCAAATAAGAAATTGCTTCCATTTAATAACAAATCACCAACTTTTGTGCCTGATTTTTTAAATAAAATATGTCGTTGGTTATCCCCAACCGTATTCAATATTAAACGAGCGTTCTCGTCAGCATCTTTAGTTTTTGTACCTATCATTGCGGTTTGAGAATTTGCTAAGCCATAATATATATCACTATTATTCGCCGCCCAACGCCAAGGATTTTCTATATCCACTGTTTTGCGCTTTGTCATAATAGGTGCAAATGCCGCCAACATTACGGTCAAAATAAGCATTACAACCATCATTTCGGCTAATGTAAAACCAAAACGTTTTGTAATTAAGGTATTAAAATCACCAAAACCCAGTCTAGGAGAGTGTTTTACCCCCCCCCATTAGTGCGGAATTCTTCTGTGTAAACACTTCTAGCCATATAACTCTCCTTTTTTCTTTATAATAGCATAATATATTTTTTATGCAATTTCTATCTTAATTGTTTTTTACTTTTCTTCATGATAGGATTTTTTTGAAACAGGGAGAGAAAAAGAATGAAAGAAAGTTATTTTCCACAAGAAATAGAAAAAAAATGGCAAAAAATTTGGGAAGAATCAGGCGCTTTTAAAACTTATGATGATTCTGAAAAACCAAAATATTATGCTTTGTCAATGTTTCCGTACCCATCTGGAAAACTTCACATGGGACATGTTAGAAACTATACAATTACAGACGTAATTGCAAGATTTAAAAAAGCTCAAGGGTTTAATGTTCTACATCCAATGGGCTGGGATAGTTTTGGTTTGCCTGCTGAAAACGCAGCAATGAAACATGGTGCTGATCCTGAAACCTGGACAGATGAAAATATTGCTTATATGACAAAACAATTAAAAATGTTAGGGCTTTCTTACGATTGGGATAGAGAAGTTGCAACTTGCAAACCTGATTATTACAAATGGACACAGTGGTTGTTCTTGCAACTTTATAAAAAAGGCTTAGCTTATAAGAAAGAAGCTGCCGTTAACTGGTGTGAAACTTGCGGAACAGTTTTAGCAAATGAACAAGTTATTGACGGTAAATGCTGGAGATGTGATAATGTTGTTGAGAAAAAATACCTTTCTCAATGGTTCTTGAAAATTACCGATTACGCAGATGTATTGCTTGAAGACTTGGATAAACTTCCAGGTTGGGGCGACAACGTTAAAACAATGCAAGCTAACTGGATTGGTAAATCTCATGGTGCAATATTTAGATTTAAAGTGAAAGAAATTGAAGGTCTTGAAGTTCCTGTTTATACAACAAGACCTGATACTGTTCACGGTATTACATACTTGGTTGTAGCACCTGAATACAAAGATATAGAAAAACTTACAACCTCTGAAAATAAGCAGGCTGTAGAAGAATACAGAGCGAATGCTCGCAAAATGTCTGAAATCGAAAGACTTTCAACAGATAGAGTTAAAACAGGTGTTCCATTAGGTACTCACTGTATCAACCCATTCACAGGTGAGGAGTTCCCATTGTGGACTGCGGATTATGCTCTTGTTGAATATGGAACAGGTGCTGTTATGGCCGTTCCTACTCACGATACACGTGACTTTGATTTCGCTAAAAAATATAACTTACCGTTAAAAGTTGTTATCCAAAACCCTGAAAACCCTTCAGATTGCAAAGAAGAAGCATATACTGAAGAAGGTGTTTTGGTTAATTCTAACGAATTTAATGGTATGAAAAATACTGAAGCTAAAAAAGCAATTACTCAAAAAGCAGTTGATGCAGGTTTTGGCGAATTCAAAACCCAATACAGATTAAGAGATTGGTTAATTTCTCGTCAACGCTATTGGGGTGCACCAATTCCTGTTGTATATTGCGACAAGTGTGGTATTGTTCCAGAAAAAGAAGAAAATCTTCCTGTAATGTTACCAAAAGATGTTGATTTTTCTGTTGTGGGCAAGTCGCCAATTACAACATCTGAAACTTTTGCTGAAACTACCTGTCCGATTTGCGGAGCTAAAGCAAGACGTGAAATGGATACAATGGATACATTTGTTTGTTCAAGCTGGTATTATTTGAGATATTCAGATGCTAAAAATTCAGACAAACCGTTTGATAAAGATTTGGTAAATAAGTGGTTGCCTGTTGATCAATATGTAGGTGGTATTGAGCACGCAATTTTACACTTGTTATACTCAAGATTCTTTACTAAAGCATTGAGAGATTTAGGATTATTAGACTTTGATGAGCCGTTTAAAAACTTGCTAACTCAAGGTATGGTTCTTAAAGATGGCTCAAAAATGTCAAAATCTAAAGGTAACACAGTCGATCCTGATGAAATCTTTGAAAACTACGGTGCAGATACTGCGAGATTATTTATCTTGTCAGATTCTCCACCAGCTCGTGACTTTGACTGGTCAGATGCAGGTGTGGAAGGTTGCTACAAATTCTTAAACAGAGTTTGGAGATTGGTTGCAACTAATGCAGATAATATTGATATTAACGCAAAACCGGCAACTACTTTAAGAAAAGACAATGACGACCTTGTTCGTATTGTGCATATGGCAGTTAAAGGAATTACAAATGATATTTCTAATGACTTCCAGTTTAATACTGTAATTTCTAAATACAGAGAACTTACAAATGCAATTTACGATTGGCAAGGTAAAAAATCTAATCTTGAT
>SUTY01000051.1 GCA_015152455.1 Cyanobacteria bacterium SIG32 | reverse complement strand
ATTCAAAAAAGAGCTGATTTAATGGGTTCTACAAAAGGCGGTTCTATGGCAGCGGTTTTGAATGCGACAGAAGAACAATTAAAAGCAGGTTTGGCTGAAGGTTCAAAGGTTGGTTATGTAGACGTTGCAAACTATAACTCACCTGCTCAAGTTGTTATTACAGGTGATGAAAACGCAGTTAGTACAACTTCTGAATATTTATTGGCAAACGGAGTAAGAAGAGTTGTTCCTTTAGCAGTATCAGGTGCATTCCACTCTAAATTTATGGAAAATGCAGGCAGTGAATTTGCATCATTTATTTCAGATTTTGAATTAAACAATGCATCAATCCCTGTTATTACAAACGTTGATGCCCAACCAACAATTGAAAGTTCTGATTTTAGAACTAAAATGCCAAAACAAATTTATTCATCAGTTTATTGGACACAAACAATTGAAAAAATGGTGTCTGAAGGTGTAGAAATATTTATTGAAATCGGCCCTGGTAAAGTTCTTGCAGGATTGAATAAAAAAATTGCACCTGAAGCAACTGTTTATAATGTTTATGACAAGGCTTCTTTAGAAGCAACTGTGTCTGCTATAAATGAATTATTAGCAGGCGTATAAGTAATATTTGATCAATTGATCACTGAAATAAGGAGAAAGATAAAATGACAGAAAGAAAAATCGCATTAATTACAGGTGGATCAAGAGGTATTGGTCTTGCTTGTGCTTTAGAATTGGCAAAAGCTGGTTGTGATATCATCATCAACGATATTTGTGATGCTGAAAAAGCTCAACCTGCAATTGATGAAATCAAAGCATGTGGCGTAAACGCATATTTCTATAGCTTTGATGTTTCAAACTATGATGCAGTTAAAGAAAACGTTGACAAAATGATTGCAGATCATGGCAAAATTGATATTCTTTTGAACAACGCAGGTATTACAAGAGATGGTTTGTTCTTAAGAATGGATATGAATCAATGGGAAAGTGTTATCAAAGTTAACTTGACTTCAGCTTTCTGTGTAACTAACGCAGTTATTAAATATATGTCAAAAGCTCGTCAAGGTTCTATCATCAATATGTCAAGTATTGTTGGTCGTCACGGTAACGCTGGTCAAGCTAACTATTCAGCTTCAAAAGCTGGTATGATTGGTTTCACTCAAACTCTTGCAAAAGAATTTGGTTCAAGAAACATCAGAGTTAACGCAATCTGCCCAGGCTTTATTCAAACAGCTATGACAGCTGAATTGCCAAACATTGATGAATACCTAAAAGCTATTCCAATGAAAAGACTTGGTACTCCAGAAGATATCGCTAAAGTTGTTAAATTCTTAGCTTTAGATACTGATTATGTAACAGGTCAAGCAATTGAAGTTGCTGGCGGTCTAATGATTTAGTAAAGATTTTTAACAAAACAAGCCTTGATTTGTAAATTTGTTGCAAAAAAATCTTATGCTTAGTATAATATTAATTGAAAAAATAGTGATACACTAAATTAAAGAGGAAGAAGAAATGAGTACATTAGAAAAAGTAAGAAAAGTTGTAGTAGATCAATTAAGCGTTGATGAAGCATTAGTAACTCCAGAAGCTAGCTTCACAGCTGACTTGGGTGCTGATTCTTTAGATACAGTTGAATTAGTAATGGCTTTCGAAGAAGAATTCGGTTGCGAAATTCCTGATGAAGAAGCTGAAAAAATCCAAACAGTTCAAGACGCTGTAAATTACATTGAGTCACACTCATAATTGAATAATTAATTTTATTCATCGAAAAGTTTGCGAGAGTGAGAAATATTCTCTCATTCTCGCATATTTATTGAAAAGGGATAAATGATGACAAAAAGAAGAGTAGTAATTACAGGTTTGGGAGCGGTAACTCCTGTAGGTATAGGTGTTGATAAATTTTGGAGCTCTCTATTAAATGGTAAAAGTGGCGTTTCTCTAATCGAGAATATGGACACTGAATTACATACAGTAAAAATTGCTGCAGAAATTAAAAACGAAGATTTTAATCCTGAAAACTATATGACTTCTAAAGAAGCAAATAGAATGGATAGATATACACAATTTGCAATGGTAGCAGCAGATGAAGCTATCGCTGATTCAGGTATTGATGAAACTGAATTTGATCCATACAGAGTTGGTGTTATTGTAAGTTCTGCGGCAGGTGGTTTCCATACGTTTGAAAGATCACACCTTGCAATGATTGAAAAAGGACCAACAAAATGTTCACCATTTACAGTTCCTATGTTAATTGTTGATATGGCGGCAGGTCGTATTTCAATGAAACACGGTTACAAAGGCATAAACAAAGTTGTTGTTTCTGCTTGTGCAACAGGTTCACATTCAGTAGGTGATGCATTCAGAGCTATCCAATATAACGAAGCTGACGTTATGATAGCTGGTGGTTGTGAAGCTACAATCACAAATTTAGGTATAGGTGCATTTACAGCAGCAAGAACTCTTTCTAAGAGAAATGATGAACCAACTAAAGCATCAAGACCTTACGACAAAGACAGAGATGGATTTGTAATGGGTGAAGGTGCAGGTGTTCTTGTTCTTGAAGAATATGAACACGCAAAAGCACGTGGTGCTAAAATTTATGCAGAAGTTGTTGGTTATGGTCAAACTGCAGATGCTTATGATATGGTTGCTCCAGATCCAGAAGGTAAAGGTGCTTTAAAAGCTATGGAATTGGCACTTGCTGATGCGGGTTTAAAACCTGAAGATATTGATTATATTAACCCACACGGAACAAGTACAGGTTTAGGTGATATTGCTGAATCTCAAGCTATTGCAAAATTGTTTGGCGATAAAGAACAAAACCCTAACTTGGCAGTAAGTTCTACAAAATCTATGCACGGTCATATGTTGGGTGCTACAGGTGCGGTTGAAAGTATTGTTTGTGTTAAAACAATCACCGACGGCAAAGTTGCTCCTACAATCAACTTGGATAACCAAGATGAACACGTTGCAAACTTAGATTATGTTCCACACAAAGCAAGAGATAAGAAAGTTCGTACAGCACTTTCAAACTCATTTGGATTTGGTGGTCACAACGCAACTTTGGTTTTCAAAGAAGTGTAAGAAATTTAACATATAAAAAAGCTCCCAAATGGGAGCTTTTTTTATATGATTAATTTTTAAATTAGTTCACCTTTTAAATACCAAGTTTTGGCGCCTGAAATTTTCACATTAACAAATTTGCCGATAAGGTTTTCCTCGCAAGGAATGTGAACCGTTTTGTTATTTCTGGTCTTTCCTGTGTTAATCATAACTCCACGACGTTCGTAAAATGATTCAACCAAAACTTCCATTTCACGACCAACGTATTTCAAGTTAGATTTCAAACAATTTTCTTTAACTTTGTCATTTAATCTTTGAAATCTTTCTTCTTTAATGTCTTCAGGGATGTATTTATCAACCCATTTTGCTGCAACAGTTTTTTCACGTGGCGAATAAGCTGCAACGTTTGAATAATCTAATTCAAATTCGTCAATTGCTGTTAGGGTTTCAACAAATTGTTCCTCAGTTTCACCAGGGAAACCTGCGATAAAGTCGCTCGTAATTGTTACGTCAGGAACCATTTTGCGAACTTTTTCGACAATTTTTGCGTAAGTTTCTCTATCATATCTTCTGTTCATCTTTTTCAAAACTTCGCTTGAACCGGACTGCATAGGGATATGGAAATACTCGCAAACCTTGTCTAATTCAACAACAGTTTCAATCAATTCGTCTGTAATATCTGTTGGGTATGAAGTTACAAAACGAATTCTAAATTCGCCTTCTAGTGCGTTTAAATCACGCAATAAATCAGCCAGTCTATAATTTCTATCAGTGAAATCTTTGCCATAACTGTCAACGTTTTGTCCTAACAAAGTAATTTCTTTATGACCTTGAGCCAAGGCATCTTTAGCTTCCTGAATAATAACCTCAGGTAGTCTTGAACGTTCACGACCTCTTGTGTAAGGAACAATACAATATGTGCAGAAGTTATTACAACCTTCTGTGATATTTACCCATGCATTAACAGATTTTACACGTTTAATCCCAAAACCTCTTGTGTATTCAGTTTTATGTGTTTCGGTACACTCACAAATTTTTTCACCGTTTTCAACGGCTTTTATAATTTCAGGAAGTTTATAAATGTTATGCGTTCCTAAAACAAAATCTACATAATGCGCACGTTTAAAGATTTGTTCTGCTTTTTGTTGAGCTACACAACCACAAAATCCAATTTTTAAATCAGGTTTTGATTCCTTTTTCCATCTTCCCCAAGTACCGATAAGGCTAAAAGACTTATCTTCACTAAGTTGTCTGATAGAACATGTATTTACCATTAATAAGTCTGCATCTTTTGGGTTTTCTGTTTCTTCATAGCCAAAGTGTGTGAGCATTCCGAGCATTCTTTCTGTGTCGGATTTGTTCATTTGGCATCCCATTGTTTCAATATAAACTTTTTTCATAATTCCCTTTCAATATATTAACAATTATAATACAAAAATACTGTAATAACTTGACTTTTATCCCCATAATATAATATGCTAGAGGTACATTAGTGTTTATCAGATTAGATTTTGGAATTATAGAGGTGTGATTATGGGACCAACTAAGTATAATATGCTTTCTATTCTTGAAGAAAGAACAAACGAATACAGTGATAGAATTGCATTAGGTATTAGAACTCAAATGGGATGGAAAGAGTTTTCTTATAAAGGTTTAGGACTACTTTCAAGAAAATTGGGTAACCATTTGATTAACGAAGTTCAAGTAAAAAAAGGGGAAAGATGTGCTATTCTTTCTGAATCAAAACCTGAATACGGTGCATGTGTATTTGCATCAATTATGGCAGGTATGACAGTTGTTCCTTTGGATATAAAATTAACTAAATTTGAACTTACATCAATTTTATCAGATTGTGAACCTACTGTTATGTTGGTTTCGCATTCTTTTGTTCAAATGGCTTTAGAATTGCAAAAAGCAATTCCATCAATTAAAAATATTTTTGTAATTGATGAACCATCATACAATCTTGGTTTAACAAGTATTTATGAATTACCAAATATTTATGAAACAAAATGGCGTCATAGAAGTTCAAAATCAACTGCATTGATTATTTATACTTCAGGCACAACAGGCGCACCTAAAGGTGTTGAAATATCATATATGAATATTTTTGCACAATTGACTGCTTTAAGAGATCCATTAGATGCAATTTTGGGTGATAAAAAAGTTACAGTATTATCAATTCTGCCAATGAACCATTTGTTTGAAATGACTGTTGGCTTCTCAACATTCTTGAACTTTGGTTTCTCTATTTATTACACTCAAAGTTTGAAACCAAAAGATATTTTGGGAATTATGGTTGAGAAAAAAGTTGCATTTATGATTGTTGTACCTGCGTTTTTGAAACTTTTAAAAACGGCAATTGAAACTGAATTAGGTAATGCACCAAAAGCAGTGCAGATTGGCTTTAAAGTAATGTATGCTTTGGCTAGATTTATTCCATCTTATCAAATTAAAAAGATGATGTTCAAAAAAATCCATGACAAATTTGGTGGTCATTTTATGGGTTGTATCTCAGGTGGTGCGCCATTGGATGTTGCAGTTGGTAATTTCTTTGAACGTATCGGTATCAAAGTTTATCAGGGTTATGGTTTGTCAGAAACAAGCCCTGTTGTATCTGTAAATACTAACAAACGTGGTGATATGGCATCTGTAGGCCAACCATTAAAAAGTTTTGAAACTCGCATTGATCCTGAAACAGGTGAATTATGGTTACGTGGTCCGTCAGTAATGAAAGGTTATCACAATCAACCTGAACTTACTGCAGAAGTTATTGACGAAGATGGTTGGTTGCATACAGGCGATATCGCACATATTTCTCATGACGGTCATATTTATATTACAGGAAGAATTAAAAATATGATTGTTCTTTCAGGTGGTAAAAAAGTATTCCCTGAAGAAGTTGAATCTGTAATTGAAAAGAGTGAATATATTGCAGAAGTTTGCGTATTGGGTATGTCAAGAACTTTCGGTTCAAAAGACGGTACAGAAGAAATTGTTGCAGTAATTGTTCCTAAAGAAAATCTTTATAGCAAATATGATGATGCAACTATTGAAAAACTTATTAGAGATGACATTAAAACACTTTCAACTCAATTGACATTGTACAAACGTCCAACTAATATTATTATCAAAAAAGATCCATTACCAAAAACAACCACAAGAAAAATTAAACGTAAAGAAGTTAAAGAATTAGTTAACGTATAAGGAAGGAGAAATTTATGAAAAAGATTTTATCATTAGTAATTTTAATGACAATGGCAACTTCATTTGCTCCAGCATTTGCAGGTGGAACAGAAGGCAGACCTGGTGAAGTTTCAGGTAAAAGCGTTGGTGCTGCAGTTGTTTCATTGTTAGTTTGGCCTGGTCTTGGTCAATTAATGTTAGATAATCCTGTTGAGAAAAATGTAACTCACGCAGTTTTAGGTTTGACAGGTATTTTTAGAATTTGGTCATGCTACGACGCATTTGTTGATCGTCGTGGTGGCGTATGGCACAACAGAATCTAATAATAATCTAAATACTTAAAATAAATATCAAAAAGCCTGAGTCGTAATGACTCAGGCTTTACTATAAAGTAGATTGGTTACGAAAAATATCTTTTTAACAAGCCGTCAAATCCTCTACCATGACGAGCTTCATCTTTTGCCATTTCGTGAACTGTATCGTGAATTGCATCATAGCCTAATTGTTTTGCTTTAACTGCAATTTTTAATTTGCCATCACAAGCACCATGTTCAGCATCAGCACGAAGTTCTAAGTTTTTCTTTGTAGAATCTGTTACAACTTCACCTAACAATTCTGCAAATTTTGCAGCGTGTTCTGCTTCTTCAAATGCATATCTTTTGAATGCTTCTGCAACTTCAGGATATCCTTCACGTTCTGCTACTCTTGACATTGCAAGGTACATACCAACTTCTGTGCATTCGCCCATGAAGTTAGCTCTTAAACCTTCCATAATTTCTTGATCTTCAACTACGCCGTCACCAATTTTATGTTCACAAGCATATGTTTTTTCTCCGCCACCTACTGCTGTAAATGTTGTAGCGCCACATAATGGGCATCTTTCCGGAGCTTTATCTGCTTCTGTTGACCAACCGCATACTGTACATACAAATTTCATATTTACCACCTTTCTTTTTAACAATCTTATATTATCATAATATTTTTAATTTGTAAAGTGAGAATAATTCTCATTTTAACATATAGAAACAATTATGTCAAGAGTTTTATAAAATTTTTATCCTCACACATCATACTACGCACCCCCTCAAAAAAAAGACCTCTGTTTAGAGGTCAAGGTTGGTTATTTTTAGGTTATATAGTATTATGTCAGATATTCTTTTCGTACTTTTTTTAATTACCCTGAAAGTTTAGGATTGCCTAATTGTATTAAAAAGTTTACAAAAATTAATAATTGGAATATAATAATATTATGTGGATTAAGTTTAAAAAATGGGTTTTAGCTAATATATTACGCAGAAGATATTACAGAACAGGCAAGTGTAATGCTTGTGGCAAATGTTGTACCCAAATTTATGTCAAACATTATAAACACGTAATCCAGGATGAAAAGGAATTTGAAAAACTACAATATTTGCATAGTTTTTATTCTAATTTGAAAGTTATCGGCAAAGATGAAATCGGTTTAATTTTTGAATGCCAAAATTTAGATCCTGAAACTCATAAATGTAAAATTCATAAAACTCGTCCAGGAATTTGCAGACGTTACCCTCAAGAAGAATTATTTTCCATGGGTGGAGCGTTGTCTGATGATTGTGGTTACAAAATGGAACCAATTGTACCGTTTGCAAAAGTTTTAGAAACTGTATCTAAAAAGCAGTCGAAAAAAACTTTATTTTTTTGGAATAATCATAAATGATTTAAGCATTCTGCCACCACCGTCACCAACTGTAGATACAACCTCTATTAAATCTTTGTAATTTAATGAAGTAGAGCTTCCACCATCAAAAGCCATGGCTCTATCAAAACCCAAAGATTTACATAGTTTTTGGACTTCATAAATATCCATTGGGTTTTTGTCAGTAATTATTAAAATATGAGCTTCTTCATCTTTTATACCGATAATTGTACGTGAGGTTTTATGCAATACAGAAGCTGATTCTCTAATGATATTTCCGTCTTCATCTTTTACAATAAAAAATTCTTCTTCAAGTCTTAATTGTGGTAATATCATTGGACCACCTTGAGCAGAAGTTATAATTGCACAGCCAAAGTCAACATCACTTTTGTGCGGTGCAATCTCATACTTGTATTTGTTATCACATTCAACAATCCTAAATTCTGTACGATTAAGAATTTTTTCTCTATTTTTACTCAAAACAGGATTATACAAAAGACTATCCGTAAACATAGGATCTACTGCAGTATTTCTATCTGTGACAATATATGACATGGTTTTTCCGGTTTCCGGATCGAAAAAGCCTGTGTTAATTGTCAAAATAGAGCGAGAACTTTTGTGAGCTTCTCTATTTGTTATCAAGTTTTCGCTGGCAACAAATTTAATTCTTTTTTTTATTTTTTCTCCGCTCAAAACAATATGATAAATCCCATTATCATAATCAATATCTATATTTTGTTTAGCTTGTGCAGGATTTATACAAACTAAAAGTAAAAGTAACAAAATTATTTTTTTCACTACAACTCCTTAGCTTTATAAAAAGCTACAATAGCTGCAATAAATGCAATTAATGGGAAAGTTGAAGTAATCAAAGGATGCAATACACCTTTTTCTGCCAATAAATCAAAAAATGGCAACGTTATATAATATACAACAATACACCCAATAGCAATTGCAAAACCTACAACACGTTGTTCACGAGGTTTGCTAAAGCCTAACAAGCAACCCATAATTGCCAACAAAATACAAACAAACGGATGGAAAAATCTTTGGAGATATTTGTTTAACATAAACCGATATTCTTCATCCATACCTTCTGATTTTAAAAGTTTGACATAATTTCTTAAATTTTTGTTATTAATTTCTCGTTCTTTTTTGGTTGAATATGCCATTAAGGTATAAGCATTCTGTGCGGTTTGTTCGTTTAATACAGACATTTTGTCATATTTTTGAATGTTTTCAAAAATACCGTCTTTAGTAATTTGATACCTGGAAATATCATAAAGTACCCATTTATCGTCAAGAACTTCACCTTTTTTAGCATAATAAATGTTTGATAACTGATGCACATCCGAGTAAACTTCGTTTGAAAAATCTAACACAATAACATTATACAATTCTTTTATTCTTGACTTTGAAACAACAACTGTTTGAGTTGGAAATCCATCTTTGTCTTTTTGAGTATAAATAAATTGAGTAGATTGCGCATAACCTTTAATCTTTTCCATTTTATCAGCAGCAAATGGAATTAATTTGTCTGCAGTCAAAAAGCATAAATAAGTTCCAAATAAACTTAATACCACAACTGGTGCAACAATTCGTTTGAATGAAAGCCCAACAGCTCTAAAAATTGTAAGTTCTGAATCTTTGCTTAATTTGTCAAAAGTAAATAAAGTTCCAAGTAACAACCCTGCAGGGAACGCTTTACCTAAAATTTTAGGCAATTCACAAATCAAAACCCATGCGGCAGTTTTTACGCCATATTCACCAGCTAAAGTTTTCTTTATAGTATTTAAAAGCATTTCAGGCGCAATCCATACAATTATGAACAAAAGGATTGCAACACAAGTTGCCATTAAAACTTGATTGAAAATATATTTGTCGTAAATTGTTACTTTAGGAAGTTTCATTACAGTTCAAAATCCTTTCCTAAATAAAACTCTTTTGCCACAGGATCAACCGCAACATCTTCACTACGTCCTTGGATTTTAATTTTTCCGTCAAATACGACATATGCTCTATCAGTAATTGAAAGAGTTGCTTTAGGGTTGTGGTCTGTGATCAGTACACCCAAGCCTTTGTCCTCTGAAATCTTTTTAATATTGTCTTTAATTTCGCCAATAGCAATTGGGTCAATACCTGCAAACGGCTCGTCTAACAACATAAAATCAGGGCTGGCTGCTAATGCTCTTGCAATTTCAACACGACGTCTTTCACCGCCTGACAAGGAAACTGCAGCGTAACCACGAAGTCTTAAAATCCCAAATTCAGACAAAAGTTCTTCCAGTTTACGTTTTTTCTCATCTTCTGTAAGTTTGTCATTCATTTGCAAAACAAGTTTGATATTTTCTTCAACAGTAAGTTTTCTAAAAATAGAAGCCTCTTGTGGCAAATATCCAATCCCTGCCTTTGCACGAATATTCATTGGCCAAGTTGAAATATCCTGACCATTTAATAAAATACTACCGCCGTTTGGTTTTACAAGCCCAACCACCATATAAAATGTTGTGGTTTTACCTGCACCGTTTGGTCCTAAAAGGCATACAACTTCACCTTTGTTAATCTCAAAAGATACGTCATTTACAACACTTCTGTCGCCATATATTTTAACAAGATTTTTAGCTTCGATTTTCATTTAATATCCCCTTATAGAAGATATTTTACTTGAAAAAAGTTTATAATGCAATTTTTTTGTGCGTTGTAATGTTTTATATTTTTAGAAAAACATTAACAAATGTAACAATATTTTGTATATATGTTATATATCATTCAAAATGTGGCATACATGTAGTATAACCATTTTCTTTATTTTCTCCTACACACTAACCTTTTACCAAATATGAGTTCGGCCGTTACGACGGCTGTTTTTATTATATACGTGGTTGTCAGGCATAGCTTCACTTTTTAACATACTATATTATCCTATTCTGTTAAATCTTCCAACCTTAAAATATATTACTTGATCACTTGGTCACTAAAACCTTGATCACTTCTTATCCTACCATTTTTTCAACATTTGGCAACATAATATTTTTCTATGCTAAAATAAAATTATGAAGATTCTTGGTATAGATCCTGGTATGGCAATTGTTGGTTATAGTCTTATCGATTTTGACGGTGAGAATGTTACTCTTTTACATTCAGGTTCTATTCAAACCCAAAAAGGCGAAAGAGAATCGCAAAGATTATTAGAAATCTACAATGACATGATTTCATTAATCGAAAAATATCAGCCTGATGAAGCTGCTATAGAAAAATTATTCTTTTTCAAGAACCAAACAACCGTCATGCCTGTTGCACACGCACGTGGAGTTATCTTAACCGCATTAGAAAGATTTAGCATTCCAATTTATGAATACACGCCAATGGAAGTTAAACAAGTTCTCACAGGATACGGTAGAGCTGATAAAAAAGAAGTTGAACAAATGGTAAAAATCACACTCGGAACAAATATTTTACCAAAACTTGATGACACAGTAGATTCCATTGCAATTGGAATTTGCCACACAAGGAGTAAATTATGAATAAAAAAATATTGAAACAAATCTGTCTTTTGAGCTTGTTGCTTGGTGGAATACTTGGGATTTTAACAGTAATTCCATTTCTTGGGACATTTGCGTTTTGGATTTTAATGTGCTTAGCATCTGTTGCAGTTCTTTTATTTATGATTAAAAAAGAGTTGTTAATAATGAATTCCGTAAAAGAAAGTGCAGTTTTAGGTTCAATTATCGGATTTGTTTCTTTTATCGGATTTTCGATTTTTTATGTACCAATAATTATAATGTTGGCAAAATTATTTCAAATTTCGCCAAACTACGGCGTTTCAATGGCATTAAGCAACGCCAGCTTTGGACTTATTGTAGTTTTTGTAATTTTTATGGGCGTATTATCTGCAACCCTTAACGCATTTTCAGGATTTTTAACCTATTACGGTATAGATTTATATGAAAAATTAAATACAAAAGAAGAAAAAGAAGTTTTTAAATTAAAGTGAGGATATAATGACAGAATTTCAATCAAAAATAAGAACAATTGAATGGGTAGATACATTTTCAAGAATGGTAGATCAAACAAAATTCCCTTATGAATTTAGTTTTGTAGATATAAAAACTGGACAAGATATGTTTGATGCCATAAAAACAATGATTGTCAGAGGAGCTCCGGCAATTGGTATAGCAGGCGCACACGGTGTTGTTTTGTATGCTCAAGAGCTTGAAAAAGAAAATCTTTCTCGTGATGAATTTGTTTCAAAATTACTTGAAAAAGCAGATTATATAGCAACTTCTCGCCCAACAGCAGTAAATTTAATGTGGGCTATTGAAAAACAAAAGGAAGTAATCAAAAATTCAACATCAGACATCAAAGGTTTGATTGAAGAATTGAAACAAAATGGTATAAAATTAGAAAACGAAGATATTGAAATCAACAAAAAAATAGGTGATTATGGCGCAGAAGTAGTACCAAAAGGTGCAACTATTCTTACTCACTGTAACGCAGGAGCTTTAGCGACTGTTGGGTACGGAACTGCGTTAGGCGTTGTTCGTTCAGCATTTGCAAAAGATAATACCGTACAAGTTTTTGCAGACGAAACACGTCCTCGTCAACAAGGCGCAAGAATTACAACACTTGAACTTACAATGGACGGAATTCCGACAACATTGATTACAGACGGCATGTGTTCATATTTTATGAAAAAAGGTATGATTGATATGGTTTGTGTTGGCGCAGACAGAATTGCTGCAAACGGTGATACCGCAAACAAAATCGGAACTTATACAGTAGCAATTGCTGCAAAATATCACAATGTACCGTTTTATGTTGCAGCACCATTATCAACAATTGACACAAGTATAAAATCAGGTGATGAAATTGTAATCGAAGAACGCTCAAGAGAAGAAGTTACTCATATCAACGGCAAATCAATTTGTGCAGAAGGTGTAAATGTCATAAACCCAGGTTTTGACGTAACTCCGCATGAATTAATTGCAGGTATTATAACTGAAGTTGGTATCTTAAGACCTGATTATAACAAATCAATTATAGAGGCGTTTAAAAATCAGTAAGAGATTTTGCATCTTCACGTTCTGCACGTTTCAAAGCTCTATCTAGAGATTTTAATTCTTCCTGAATTCTCATATCAGAAGTTGATCTAAGATAAGAGCTGACTTTGCCAGGTGTTCCTTTAACCAGGCAACGTGATGCATAACCTTCATCTCTTTCGATTTTAGCTAAAACGGCTTTGTTTTTTGACGTAATTGATTGAACAGACATTGTAACTTTCCCATTAATATCTGCCACATCAACTGCTACAGTTGGTTGATATGCTTTTGTTTGCATAAGATGATCAAGACAAATGCGTGCATCTCTAATGCTTTTAGGTTTATTATCTTTTCTTGCAGAAAAATTAACATTGTTTAAAAAATTTATAATCATAGGGCTGACCTCTGATTATATAAATCTCAACAAAAATTTTTTTAACCCAGAAGTAATAATTTGTTACAAACTGCACCTTCTTCCAAAAGCATCAAATTTTCACCTGATAATATTTCAGGAATGCCTTTAGGCGGTTTTGGTAATTTTGGAAATTCTTTAAAACCTTTTTCTTCTGCAATTCTCAGAGTATTCCAAATATCGGTGAGGTATTTTTCAAATTTAGGGTTTCGGACCTTATCATTTATAATAGATTGATAAGCCTCACGCATTTTATAGAAAAGTTGCCTTTGCTCTGGTGAAAGATGACTCAAATCAATCACACCTGTTTGTCGCATATCATACAGATAATGTTCAACCTCGCCAAATTTTGTTGTATATTTCCCACCTATTTGAAATTCAACTCGGACACCGTTTATGTATAAATCTGTATTTGCACGAGTATAACCTGCTTTTTTAATTTTATTCAAAACAGTTGTGTTACGGATATTTCCAGCGCCGTCAACATAAGATAATTTTTGTAAATCATCCATTATTGCGTCATCTATGTAAGGTTTTACACCTTTACCGTGATAATTTTCTACACAGGCAATTTGAAGATCAACTTGTTTATTTTTATGAGCTTTTATCAGTCGCTTCATAAATTTGTTATAATCTTTTGCATTATCAAATATAATTCTTGCACCATTGCCATCACCAATGACGTTTCTAAAATTTCCACTTGTAATATAAGCAATAGTATCTTCAGGAGTTAATTCACTCAGTCCTTTAGGTACTTTTCCTGTAATTTTTGCAGTCTTTTTGACTCGTGAACCATATTCTCCAAAATCGTCACACAGAGGTTTTAAGACGTCATCAACTTTTCCTTTAAAATTGGTTGCTAGAGTATTAACTTGCCGAGCAAATTGTTTTGCAACATTGGATTTGGAATAAGTATTTAAAAGCGCATCATAAAATGTGCCTTTATTCCCACCTGTGGAATAGACAAGACGTCCGATATTTTGTGATGTAGCGGCTCGCCGATAGATAGCAGAACCTATTTTTGCAATAGCTGTTCCCAAAGTATATTATCCCCTATATTTATATAAAGTATTTTGGGGAAATAAAATTGCCTAATCTAACAAAATATTAATCGCACCTTGTCTAAAAATTTTAACTTCTTCGTCAAAAACCCCACAAACAGTAGATTCCAAGCCTTGGCATTCATAACCGTAATCTTTTATAACTAAATCTACAAGACCGTTCATATTTTCATACGCTTGTTCATAACTTTTTGCAGATGGTTGATGGGATAAATTTGCACTTGTAGTCGCCAAAACATGATTTGGAATAATCTCACAAATTCGGCTGAAAACTTTGTTATCAGGAATTCTTATCCCAACAGTATCCATGCCAGAAGTTATATAATCAGGTGTATTTTTGCTTTTTTTAACAACTAACGTCAAGGCTCCGGGAAAATACTTTTTTATAAGTTTACAAGCCTGTTTGGGTAATGGTGCAACAAAATCCAAAAGATTGTGTATTTCATTCGACATCAATATCAAAGGTTTTTGCGCTTCACGTTTTTTAATTTCATATATTTTTTGTACCGCTTTTTCATTATTTGGTAAACATCCCAACCCCCAAACGGTATCTGTAACATAGGCAATTACACCACCATTTTCAAGAATTTGTACAATTTCTTTTTCATTTTCTATTTGCATATTTTAGCCTTTATTCTGTCAAATAATTCTTGTGCGTAATCCATTTTGAAAAGTACATTTAACCAAGTATAAATGATTAAACACAAGCTACCAACACTTGTAATTTTTGCCATTTCAAATACATATTTCGGAAGTACTACAAACTTATCAAATGCAATTACTCCAGCA
>SUTY01000050.1 GCA_015152455.1 Cyanobacteria bacterium SIG32 | reverse complement strand
TAAATAGACCGAATTATTAGCAGACAGGGCAATAATTTTATTTTAGCTTTGAAATAAAATTATAACGTCAAATGAAGGGATAAAATGTCTATCTTAGGTAAATACACAGATAATTATATAGAAGAAGATAATGAATTAAATACAAATTATACTCCTCCTGCCGTTCTTAGGGACGACGAAGGAGATATGACTTTAAAAAAATCTATTATCATTTCTTCCATTTTACACCCTTCCGTTTTAGGAGCGGCTTGGCTTACATTTATAATTTTAGCATTCTTTGGAATAAGTTTTTCACTTTTTGAAAGACCAAAACCAAAAATGAACGATATTGAATTTGTATTGGTTGAAAAAGAGGCAACTCCTGTAAACAAAAATACACCTTATCGTGCGGATATAAATTCAAGAACTGGTGGTGAAAACGATCCTACAAAAAAAGTTTCAATGCCATCACCACAACCTGCAAAGGTTCAAAAGCCAAGTCAACCAAAAACAAGTGCGCCTAAACAGGCACAAAAACCTGTTCAACAACAAAAGCCTGCTGAACCTGTTAAACAACAACCACAGGCCAAAACACAACAAGCACCTGTTAAAGCTCCAGAAGTTGCAAAACCACAACCTCCGACAGCTCGTCCATCTATAAAACCACCAATGACACCAAAAACAGTTCAGAAGCCATCATCTGCATTTTCTGTTCCTGTTCCAACAGGTGGCACTAAATCAGGAACTTATTCAACAGGACCAATAAGTGGATCAGGCATTGCTCCGACAGGTGGAAGCACAAGCAGTGGGAGTTATGCACCAACACCTTCACTTGCGCCGACAGGTGGCAGTTCTTCAGGAACAAGATTATCACATGGTAGCACTCCAGGTGGTACTGGCAATATCGGAAACCCTGGTGGCGGTGGCGGAGCACCTGGAATTGATGCAATCAGAGAACCTGATTTCGGTCCATATATGAGAGATCTTCAAAGACGCATAAAAATGAATTGGGATCCTCCAAAAGGCAACGAAAGTAAACGTGTTGTGCTATTATTCAAAATCGCAAAAGACGGTAGATTGCTTTCATGTAGCGTTTATAAATCATCAGGGCTACCAAATGCAGATGCAGCAGCATTAAACGCAGTTAAATTAACCGCACCATTCAGGCCATTACCTGTTGATTTCAAAGGACAAAGTATTGATATCCAATTCACATTCGATTACAACGTATTTGGAGCAGCAGGATATAACTAAAAAAAATATAAGTACATAAAAAGAGGATAAAACTATGGAATTATTATTACATTCAATCAAACTTGACTGGCCAGTATTGTTACCTATTTTAATTTGTTCAATATTGGTAGTTGCTGTTGTAATGAACAGATTTTCTTTCTACAAAAGAAACAAAAGAGATGTTGTTCTTTTCATCCCTAAATTACAAAAAGAATTAGCTAAAAACAATCTTCAAGGCGCTCAAAACTTGGCAATCCAATGTGGTGGCGTAATCGGTGAAGTTACAGAAGAAGCCGTTAGAATTTTTTCAGAACAAAGAAACGGATTTTCTCGTTCATTCGATATCGCAGCAGCTCTTGCTACAAGAAAACTTGAAAGCCATATGACAATCCTTGGGACAATCGGTGGTGTTGCACCATTTTTAGGTTTATTCGGTACTGTTGTCAGAATTCTTTACACTTTCCAAGATTTAGCAACTCAAGGAAACCAATCAGCGGCAGTTGCAATGGGTATTGGTTCTGCGTTAATTGCGACCGCTTTCGGTCTTGGGGTTGCGATTGTTGCAGTAATCTTCTACAACTCTTTCCAATCAATAGTTAAAAGATATGAAGATGACTTCCAATTGATTAAATTATTATTCTTAAGTTTTGTAGATTCTGATGACGACACAAAAATAGAATCTCCAACATCTAACGCTATATAAGGAAAAACAAAATGGCAATGAGTTCTAAAAAAGGTAAGTTATTTACTGAAATAAACATTACACCATTAACAGATATTTTTTTGGTACTGTTAATTATCATGATGGTTGTCGCTCCGACATTCCAATCAATGGATAATGCAATCACAGTTCCAGAAATTAATAGTGGCGTTGCCATTGAGCAAGACAAAGCAGAAGTAGCAATAACTAAAGACGGCTTAATGTATATTAACGGCAAACAGATTTCATCAGATCAGCTTACTAATGAGCTTTTGGCTATTAAAGACACTTTAGAAAAGCCTGAAGTTGTCGTTAAAGCAGATACTCAAGTTAGAAGTTCTGAAATTATGAAAGTAATGAATGCTGCACAAGATGCTGAGTACAAAAAGTTAATCGTTGCCGGTGAACCATTGAGCAAAAAAGAACAAAAAGAACTTGAAGAAGAAAACAGAGGATAACAACAATGCGTGATACATTTAATGAGATAAACATAACACCACTAACAGATATTTTCTTGGTTCTTCTTATTATAATGATGGTTATTGCTCCATTATTAGACCAGCAAGGCTTGAATTTAACAGTTCCTGAAATGGTTAGCCAAGAGCAAATCAAAGATAATAATTCCAAAATTTTATCCGTTACAGTAACTTCTGATGACAAATATTATGTAGATGGAAAAGAAGTAATAGATACTGACTTAGAAAAAACTTTAAAATCACTCACTAAAGATTACCCTGACGGAATGATGATAGAAACTGACGGCAATTCTTCCCACGGTGCCGTTGTTAAACTTATGGATAATGCAAGAAACTCAGGATTCACAAGCATTTCTATTTCAGAATTTTAATATTATAGAAAAATACAAAAACCTGACATTTTCTCATTTTTGAGTTATAATAAAAACATATTATATTAGGTGAGAGGTTAATTAAATGAATAAAAGTCAATCTGCAGGTATGTATATAGTATTAGCAATTGTTGTGCTGGTTTTTGTGTCTTCAGTATTTATGACAGGACCAACTACAAGCACACGTGAGTTATCATACTCCAGCTTTACTGAAAAACTTGCAAACCAAGAATTCAAAAAAATTGAAAAAGCAAACGATTTTCTTATTGCAATTCCTGCAAAACAAGAAGAAACAACTATTACAGAACATAGCCCTTTTGGAGCGGTAGAAAAAAAAGCTCCTCAAATTCAGTATAAAGTTTTGACTCCAGAAGATCCAGATTTGATGAAAAAACTTGAAGCTGCTGATGTTGAGATTACTGTGAAAAAACCTAGTGAATCATCTCAATTAGTGGGGGTTTTAGGTTCACTTTTGTTGCCACTTTTATTCATAGTTTTTCTTATTGTTATGGCAAAGAGCATTCAGGCAGGCGGATCTCAAGCAATGTCTTTTGGCAAAAGTAAAGCAAAAATGCTTTTGGACAACAAAGTAAAAACAACTTTCAAAGACGTTGCAGGTATTGACGAAGAAAAACAAGAACTTGAAGAAATCGTAGATTTTCTAAAACATGGTGAAAAATATATTAAATTAGGTGCAAAAATTCCTAAAGGTGTTCTATTAGTAGGACCTCCAGGAACAGGTAAAACTTTAATGGCAAAAGCCGTTGCAGGAGAAGCTGGCGTTCCGTTCTTCTCAATCAGCGGTTCTGATTTCGTTGAAATGTTTGTTGGTGTTGGTGCAAGCCGTGTAAGAGATTTATTTGAACAAGCTAAAAAACATCAACCTTGTATAATATTCATTGACGAAATTGATGCCGTAGGTCGTCAACGTGGTGCTGGTTTAGGTGGTGGACATGATGAACGTGAACAAACTTTGAACCAATTATTAGTTGAAATGGATGGTTTTG
The DNA here is from genome assembly GCA_015152455.1 of Cyanobacteria bacterium SIG32. Lineage (GTDB taxonomy): Bacteria > Cyanobacteriota > Vampirovibrionia > Gastranaerophilales > Gastranaerophilaceae > SIG32. Next base: position 11,560 of record SUTY01000050.1, on the reverse strand, counting down.
ATGAAAACGTAAATATCATTGTAATTGCAGCAACAAACAGACCTGACATTTTGGATAATGCACTTTTAAGACCAGGTCGTTTTGACAGACAAATTGTCATCAACAGACCTGACATTTTAGGCAGAGAACAAATCTTAAATGTCCACGCTAAAAACAAACCTCTTTCAAAAGACGTTGAACTTAAAATTCTAGCAAAACGTACACCTGGTTTTACAGGTGCTGATTTACAAAATCTATTAAATGAAGCAGCGCTTCTTGCCGCTCGTCACGATCAAAAAGAAATAAACATGGACAACTTGGAAGAAGCAATTGATAAAGTTATGGCAGGACCTGAAAAGAAAAGTAGAATTATTACAGACGAGGAAAAAGAAAATACTGCATATCACGAAGTTGGTCACGCATTACTTGCAAAACTATTAAAAAATACAGACCCACTTCACAAAGTTTCAATAATCCCAAGAGGAATGGCGTTAGGAATTACAATGACATTGCCTGAAAAAGATCATTTGACTTTGAAAAAATCTCAATTGTTAGATAGAATTACAATGACACTTGGTGGACGTGTAGCTGAAGAACTCGTTTATGGTAAAGACTCAATCACTACAGGTGCATCAAACGATTTGGAAAAAGTAACTGCTCTTGCTCGTAATATGGTTACCACATACGGTATGTCAGAAAAAATGGGTAGTCTGCAATATGGTAAAAACCAAGAACACGTATTTATGGGCAGAAACTTTGGACATACAAGGGATTTCTCAGAAGAAATTGCTGCCGAAATTGACAAAGAAGTTAAAAGAATTGTTGATGAGCAATATGAAATTGCAAGAAATCTTCTAAACGAAAACAGAGATATGCTTGAATACATTTCAAAAACACTTCTTGATGAAGAAACAATTGACGAAAAACGATTTGTTGAATTAATGGAAAAAGTGGAAAGTGACAGAGGTTAATACTCAATACGTTCTTGAAATCCCTATTTTTGATATTGAAGATAATTTTCAAATAGCAAAAGAATATTTCAAAACAACGGATAAAATTGAATTAATTAAAATGGCTCAAAATTCAGAATGCGATATTTTGAGCTTAAAATTCAATTTGCAATCGCCTGTACAGATTAATGAATCACTTGTTATGTTTAGAATACTTCTTCCACTAATAGAAAAACCTCTTATGATTAGTGGAAGCGGAAACGAAACTATTGACAGAGAATTGTTACCAGCACTTGCAAAACTGGTAAAAAAAGAATGTATAGTATCTTATGCTACTGAAAATACTTATAAAGAAATTGTTCCAGAAATTATTAATAGCAAACACAAATTGGTGCTAAAAACTCCTATTGACATAAATTTATGCAAGGAATTAAATATTTTGTCAGCTGATTTAGGGCTACCACTTGATAAAATTATAATTGACACTGATATTGGTGGATTAGGTTACGGCCTAGATTACGGTTATAGCACAATAGAAAAAATCAAACTTGAAAATGATGAATATTTGAATATGCCAATAATCAGTTTTGTAGCACAGGAAAGTTTAAAAATTAAAGAAACAAAATCAGATACATTTTCAGACAGCTGGGGTGATTTATTACAAAGAGCAAAATTCTTTGAATTAGCTGCCGTTTCCGCAGTTAAAGCAGCAGGTGCAGACATATTAGTTTTGCATCATCCTGAAAACATCAAAACGATGAAAGGATTGGTGTAATATGAATCTTTCTGGTATGCAAATTTTTAAATATTTACCTGCAGCAAAGAAAGCTGAGCATTCAAATTGTAAAGAATGCGGATGCCCAACTTGTATGGCTTTTGCAATTAAACTTGCACAAAAACAAGTAACTTATGACAGATGTAAATATATGCCAAAAGATCTCAAAGCTCTTTGTGCAAAAAATATGAAAACTCCACAAAAAACCATTGCTATTGATAATCTGAAAATCGGCGGGGAAAATGTCTTATACAGACACGAAAAAACTTTTGTTAATCCAACAACTTTAGCAGTTATTTTAGACTGCAAAGACCCTGATTTTGAAAATAAATTACAACGAATTAAAGATTTTAAAATAACAAGAATAAACGAAACAATGAAAGTTAACCTTGTTATATTGAAAAATGGTGAAGATTATAAAACAAATGATCTGTGTGACGAAACTGTTTATATTAGCGAAAAAGATTTTAATAAACTTTCTCTGATTAAAATTGTCGATAATAATTTTGCTGATACATCAAAAAAATTAATTGAAATTCGTCAAAAAGCAATTTTAGAAAGAGATGAAAACTATTCAAATCCTGTTTACGTTTATCTCAAATCAACAAATGATTTGAGTGATTTATGTGCAAGGGCAAGTTATTATTTATGTAAATATGCAAATATGTTAGTTTTTGAAGATTTTGACGAAGCGCTTTTTGCGACATTAATGACCTTAAGACAAAACATATTCACAGATCCACAAAAACCTTTACAAGTAGAGTCAAAAATTTACGAATTCAACAATCCTGATGAAAATTCTATTGTCTTTATGACAACAAATTTTGCATTAACCTTTTTTGCAGTCGCAAACGAACTAGAGAATTTACACGTTCCATCATACCTGATTGTAACTCCAGCAGAAGGAATGAGTGTTTTAACAGCTTGGTCTGCAGAAAAATTTACTGCGCAAATGGTTGCTAAAACATTAAAAAAATTCAACTTAACCGAAAAAGTTAAAACTCGCAAAATTATTATTCCAGGGCTTTTAGAACATATGAAAGAAGAATTGGAAGAAGCTCTACCTGAATTTGAAATTGTTGTAGGTACTATTGAAGCCTATGCCATTTCTGATTTCGTTAAAAATATGACTTGCTAAAATTAGGAAAAAATGGTAAGATAAGAAGTGATCAAGGTTTTAGTGACCAAGTGATCAAGAAGTACATTTTAAGGTTGGAAGATTCAACTGAATAGGGGAATGTAGTATGTTAAAAAGTGAAGCTATGACAGGCTTTAAGACCTTAGGGGGGGGGTAGAAACGCTCTCGTAGTATGGGTTTTAGGCATATCCATCATTGAATGGTTGAATAGTTTAAAAGTTGAAAGGTTGTTAACAAGAATTAGATCTTGTACAACCTTGTTTTGTTATGCAAAGAATTTAAGTCCTCCCAATTCTAAATATTCCCTCCCTAGACAGGGAGGGTTAGGGTGGGTGGACAATAGATTAACTTCTTGATCACTTGATCACTGATATCTTGGTCACATCAAAATAACCACCCACCCCCAGCCCCTCCCTAGCGAGGGAGGGGAGTAAAGAACAGTTAAACAAACTCGTCATCCTGAACTTGTTTCAGGATCCCAAACAAAACAAATAAATAGACCCTGAAATAAATTCAGGGTGACAAATAAAAATAGTAGTACATATAAAAAAATGAAAGGAAAAAAGTTATGAAAAAAACTGTAAAGAACTTGATCACTTGGTCACCTAGTCACTTGATCACTTCACAAAAATCCGCCTTTACTTTGGCTGAGGTTCTAATCACCCTAGCAATTATCGGCGTAGTTGCTGCAATGACAATACCGACTTTGATGCAAAATTTTACAAATCGTGTTGTTGAAACCAAATTACAAAAGATTTATTCACTAATGAATCAAGTTATTACATTGTCAGAACTTGATAACGGTCCAAAGGAATTTTGGCCTAGTTCTTGTAATGGAGAAGGAAATATTTCTTGTGAAGATTATTATGCAAAATACATTTTCCCTTATATCAGAACTCAAAAAATCGAACATGCGGATATAAATTCTCAAGGGAATGTTATTATTAATTTTGCTGACGGCTCATTATTAATAGGCAAGAATACAGAAGATTACTTCTTTTATCCTAATGCTAAAAATTATGACAAAGATAATTTTTTAATAATGGATGAAAATCAAACTGATCCTCAACGCCCAACAGTTGGTATAACATCATTTACTTTTAGATTTGCTCCTCAACCAAATGTATGGGGTAGTGCGAATAGATTACACAATAATCGTGGTTTTGAAGCATATATGTATGGTATATCCGAATTAACGAAAGAAAATCTAATTAACCCAACAAATGATTATGCTTGCCAGGAAAATGCCTCAATTAAACATTACTGTACCGCTTTAATAAAAATGAATAATTGGAAAATCCCAAAAGATTATCCTTTCAATGTTAAAAATTAAGGAGGGTGAATACCCTCCTTTTTTATATCATTTTTATTTAACCTCTAAACCATTAACCAACAAAACCTGGATTTCACCCGGAACTAATTTTGCCTCAATTTTATTTTTACTTCCTATCGGAGGTACGACTATCTTCATAGGAACTATAAACATATCCTCATTAAAACCTGAAACTTTTATAGTCGCTTCATTATTCTTTTTAAAATTCATATTTCCAAAAACGATAACTGTTGACTCGTTATAGCTAAGCGCATATGCAAAAATATCAGGATTATTTGTTTTTAACTGTGTATATTTACCATTTGCAATTATAGGTGAAATTGATGCTTTAAATCGGTTTGCTATAGCAAAACTTGTTTTGAAATCATAATTTTTGCCACCTGGTTGCCGAGAAAAGTTAAAGATATCCAACTTTCCACGATGAACAAAGTAATAATCATCATCAGTAGAGGTTGTTCGAGCTTTTTTATTACCCCAAAGATAAACATAATTATCACCAGTATTAAAACCGTCAACATAATATGAATTAAGTGGCAAAGTTGCATTTAACCACAAAATCATATCACTGTACTGTGGACCATTTATCAACACTGGACTCAATTCATCATGAGTTGAAAAACTTCCGATAACAGATTTTGGTTGAGCGAATTTTGTTTTAACAGAATTTGTAAATTTAACATGATTCATCAACTCATAAGCTTTTCGCCAATCTTTCATATTAAAATAGCTACCATAAAACCCATCAAAACCTGCTTCTAACAACTTGTCATAAGGTGTGTAAACTGCTTGAGGAGCTATTGGTGTATTCCAAGAATCTGAAGACTCTGCCAACCACATAAACTGAGGATCTTTGCGTCTTGAATAATCAATTAATTCTTTCCAAAAACTTGCAGGCTTAGAATGAGCAACGTCTGCTCTTATACCGTCTGCCCCAAGTTTTAGAACATAATCTACAAAATCTTTATACACAGAATAAACTGCCTTATTAATGGCCAATTCTGTACCTGCATCCAATAATCTTACATCTGTCCAATCAGCTGGAGTAACTGCTTGACCTGAAGCATCTTTAACAAATAATTCCGGTCGTTTCATATACAAATCGTAAGAACCACATGCCGGCACATCAACCATTACACGAATTCCACGTCTGTGAGCTTCATTTATAAATTTAGTTGCCTGTTCTTCAAGTGTTAATGCGGAACGTTCGCTTTTTAATTGTGGGTTTAATTCGTTAAAACTTGCAGCAGCGTACAAAGACCCAGCTGTACCAAGAGCTTTTGTTTTACCAACTGACATAATCGGTAACACGTGAAGTGTGTTAACTCCAATAGCCTGTAATTCATCCAGTCTGGAAATTGCATTTAAGAAATTTCCACTTTCTTCGCCTTCAGAAACATCAATTATACCGTCATTATTAACATCTTGAGCGCCAAAAGTTCTCATATTAACCGCATAAATTATTGCATTATTTGATAAGAATAAATTACGCAAATCATTTACCCAGACATTATTAGCAAAAGCCTTTGGTGCCAATAACACAATCGTAAACAAACCAACTAAAATTCTCTTCATATCATATCCCTCTTTTGAAAATATTTTATCAAACACTATATATTTTTGCAATTATCTGGTGTATTTTTTATTGACAAGTTCATCTGGCAAAAACTGCTGATATTCATTAGGTGCATTATGTGAATACACATACCCAACTCCAAAACCATAATTTTTAGCATCTTTGTAATGTGCATCTCTCAAATGCATAGGAGGTGGAAAATCCTTACCATTATCAATATCAGCTAGAGCTTCATCTATAGCACAAATAGCTTCATTTGACTTTTTAGCACGAGCAACATAAATTACAGCCTCTGCCAAAGGAATTCTACCCTCAGGCAACCCCAATAACTCAACAGCTTTATACGCATTTACTGCAATATTCAAGGCCATAGGATCCGCAAGCCCTACATCTTCAGCCGCACAAACGACCAAACGTCGTGCAATAAATCTTGGATCTTCACCAGCTGCAATCATTTTGGCAAGATAATAAATCGCAGCATCAGGGTCACTTCCTCTCAAACTTTTCTGAAAAGCTGATGCGCAATCATAATGTTCTTGCTGAGAATATCTTGTATTTCTTTTTTGACAAATGCTTTCAATAATTTCAACCGTTAAGTTTCTTCTGCCGTCTTTTAAATCACTTGCAAAATAAGCATTCTCAACAACATTCAAGGCATATCTGGCATCACCTCGAGCAAGATTTATAATAAAATCAATTGCACCTGTTTCACAATCCATAGGCATATAATTTTTTGCCAAATATGCAAAACCTTTTTTGATGATACTATCCATACTTTTATCATCAATAGAATTTAATCTTACAACCTGAACCCTCGACAAAAGTGCTGGCACAACCTGAAATGACGGATTTTCAGTTGTTGAACCTATCAGAAACAATGTTCCATTTTCAAGATGCGGTAATAATGCATCTTGTTGAGTTTTTGAATAACGGTGAATTTCATCTATGAACAAAATTGTTTTAGTTCCAACTCGCAAAGCATCTTTTGCATTTTCAACAGCATCTTTAATATCTTTAACACCAGATGTAACAGCCGAAATTTCAATAAAGTTTGCATTTGTTTTAGTAGCTATTAATCTTGCCAGAGTTGTTTTTCCACAACCTGGAGTACCCCAAAAAATGAGAGAGAACAATCTGTTTGTTTTTAATAAATTTAAAATTGGACTGTTTGGAGCAACAACATTACTTTGACCTAGAAACTCCTCCAAAGTTTTTGGACGAAGAAGCTCTGCCAAAGGAACTTGTTTGTTTTGATTTTCTAACTCGGTAAACAAATTATTCATAGCAAAAGTTTATCATAAATTATTATTTCATGCTAATATAAAGCTATGAAAAAAGTTTGTTTTATCGTTTTTTCTTTAATATTGGTTTTAATTTTAGGGAGTTTTATTTTAAGTAACAACAAAAATAAAACTGATAATGAAGTCGTTTTTTGGACATTACAGATGAGTGATTTTTCACCATATATCAACGGTGTCATTGAAAACTTTGAAAACCAAAACCCTGATATTAAAATCAAATGGATTGATGTGCCGTTTTCTGAGGGAGAAAAACGGACTTTGGCTTCTGTATTAAGTAATAATCCGCCTGATTTGGTAAACCTTAATCCGGATTTTTCAGCAATTTTGGCACAAAAAGGAGCCTTGCAAGAAATTCCTGAGGAAATGACTCAACAATATTTACCAGAGATTATCAACTCACTAAAATTCAATGATAAAATATACTCACTTCCTTGGTATGCAACATCTGCCATAACTATTTATAACAAAAATTTATTCAATCAGGCAAATGCAAAAGTCCCAAAGAATTATAACGAACTAAAAACTATTGCATCTCAAATAAAAACAAGAACAAATGCTTACGTATTTTTGCCTAATCTATCCGAAAACGATACAATGCTAAAGATTTTGAACAAATACGGAGTTAATTCATCTAACACAATAAATTCACCAAAATCAGTTGAAATATTTGAGTTTTTCAAATACTTATATACAAACGACTTAATACCAAAAGAATCTATAACTCAAACACATAGAGAAGCACTCGAAAAATATATGTCTGAAAATATCGCAATGTTCCAAGCCGGTGCAAACTTTTTAAATATGATTAAAGAAAACGCACCAACAACATACGCCCATACTGATGTTGCACCTCAATTGGTTGGTGATATCGGTCAAAACGATTTTTCTTTGATGAATTTCGTTATACCTCTTCGTGCAAAACATAAAGAAGATGCCCTGAAATTTGCACTATTTTTGACAAACGAAGAAAATCAACTTGAACTTGCAAAATTAACAAACATTCTTGCAGTAAATCAAAAAACACTGAAAAATGAATTCTACACAAAATACGACTCAAAGGATTTGATGTCAAAAGCACGTGTTATTAGTGCAAAACAACTAAACAAAATTCAACCTGTATTAAAATCTGAAAGAAATCAAAAAGAAATAAATACCTTAATAAACTCAGCCGTTCAGGAAATTTTGCTTAATAAAGCTGAAACCCAATCTATACTAGACAGGGTTTCAAAAAATTGGAAAATGCTTAACAGTGACAACAAAAACCACCAAATCTAGGCATTCCGTACATCATTGATCCACCCATCAACATAGGGTTTCCCATCATAAATGGTGAATATCCCATCATTGAATATGGTGACATCATAGAAGATGCAAACATAGTCATACCTAACGGGGCCCCCATGCCTGAAGTCATAATCGAATTCATTGTTGTACCCATATAACTACGAGTTCCTTTATCAATTGCATTACCTAGTAATGCTCCGCCAACATCAAATGCAGTATTAGATAAGCCATAAGCAATAGCACCTGCGGTACTTGCTCCGTCATTTTTAGCTTCTAATCCGCTTACAACACCCCTAAATCCTGCAAGTCCCATTTGAATAGCACTCATAGTATCTGAAACTTTAGGGCTATATCCGCTATAAGTTATTGGCATATATCCAAACATAGTTCATCCTCGTTTTATATATTATATATATATAAAAAAATCCTCAATCGCTGAATTGCCATGATTTTCCACCATGTTACGAAATGTAACAACATTTCACAAAACCCTAAAGTTTTTATTCAAACAAACCGATTTAATAAATACAAGGAAAAAAAGGGATAATGATGAACGTTACTTTGAACCAAAATTTCAAAACAGGTATTGATGCTTCTGTATTAAAAGAAGTATCAGCAGAAATTTTGAAAAGAGCACATGCTAAGACAAACAGTGGTAACGTTCATTCTTCATTGCGTAAAGTAGATTTAGGAGTAGATTTGTATCAAGGAAAAGTTGATACACAAATCGCACGCCAAGTTGCTATGAACAATTCAGGATTACAAATCCAACTTAATCAAAACGTTTTGGATTCAATCCAATTTTTGAATTCTCAGGCAGCTCAAAAAATTCAAAAAAATGTTGAAGGCAAACTTGCATTTGCAGTTTATGAAGGAACAGATGTTCAAAAAGCAGCAGAAATGCCAAAATTTAATTCAATCATCAGTTTTGGAACTGCAAAAGACAAACAAGGCTCAAATCCGTTCTATCACGGTGAACTTTTAAACGGTAAAAAAGAAGACAAGCAAGAAGAAATCAATATATTTGCTTAGTAAAAATCTTCGTCTTCAATGTCAGAGTTTAATGTTAAGGATTCCTCAAGTTTTTTCATTTTATCTTCAATATCCTCTTCATCAAAGAGGGTAATTTTTCTTTTCTTAGAATTAATAACATTGGCAACATTCATCATAGCAAGGGAGTTCAAAGTTGCACGTAAAACCGCACTTTGATCCATATAACGGTTCATAGGCTGGCTGTTATCGTCCTCATCTTTATCAGGTTGAGCAAAATATTCTCCTCCCTGACCCATTTTATCATCTTGGGTACGGGCAGCAGTTCCTGAGATGTCGCCACTTTTGAAGTTAAACGCACCTCCAATACCGAAAAATCCTGCTGATCTATTGTCAACCATTGTCTTTCCCTTTACCTCTGTTTACTAGATTATAAACAATTTGATAGAATACTAAATCCTCTAAACAAATTATTTTGCTACAATGTAAACAAATTTTAACATACTACACTTATCGTAATTCTAACATATTTTATTGAAAATTACAACTATATATGTTATTATAGTAAAGAGGATTATAGAAAGGCTTTTATATGAAAAAATATCTTGGGTTCACTTTTGTAGAATTAATGATAGCAATGCTTGTTTTAGGAGTTTTACTGGCGGTTACAATGCCCATTATGTCACAAAAGAAAGTTAATAAAAGCAAAATATTCATCAAAAAAGCATATTACACAACATCTGAAGTAATTGCTGAATTAATAAATGATGATTCATTATATGCAAGCGCTGACGGTTTATGCTTAGAAACAGGTGAAACAGGATATGTGGGATTTGATTGTCTTCCTGCAAATACTGAACCAAGTACAAATTATTACGGCAAACTTGCATATCAATTTGCAAATAAATTAAACACTTTAGAAACAATTACATTAGACAGTACATATTCAGGTTTGAATGCCGATAACACTTGTGATGATTATATGGGAATTGACAGTTCATACTGTTTTTCTTTCACTACAACTGACGGTATTTATTGGATGTTTCCTGCAAGTAAAACCTTCACAAAAGGAGATACTTCAACCGCATACACAATCGGTGTTGATGTGAATGGGGTTGGAGTAGGAGATGATTGTTTCCAAGGCAGTTCGGCAACAAAATGTTCAGGTAAAACTGATGGATTTGACCAGTTTAGAATAAATATTTATGCTGATGGGAAAATGGAAATTCCATCTACAGAAACTTGGGCAATTGACACTATACAGATGAGTTCATCATTTACAGGGAATTAATTTATGAAAAAGAGATTTGGTTTTACGTTATCGGAAATTATGCTTGGAATTGTAATTTTAGGCATTTTACTTGCGCTTTTAACACCTGCTATTGTTAAGGTTAGCCCAAGCATAGATAAAACAGTTGTAAGACGATCATTCTATACAATCACAACAACTGTTAACGATTTATTAAGCAATCCTCTGTTTTATAGTCATATAAATGAAGCAACTGGTGAAATATATGAAGGTTTTGACGACACTAGCAGTATTACATACAGAGGAACCGAATATTCAGGAAATTCAAAATTCGCAGATTTATTTATAGCAAACTTAAATTACAAAGGCTCTATTGACACTAGCGCAACAAATTGTAGTGGTGCATTTTCAGACATAACTATAGACACCTGCAAAACAGTTTACATAGCAAACGGTTCCAAATGGACATTCGCTACTCCAAGTGGCACAGGTAACATTACAAGCTATATTTTGATAGATACAAACGGCGACAAATTACCAAATTGTAGAGTTGACAGCACAGAAGATATTTGTAAAGATCCTGACGTGGTTTACGATCAATTTAGGGTAATTATTTATAAAAACGGCAAAGTTATCATAAATTCTGCAGACGGTTGGGCTGCTCAATCTATAAAATCCACAGGCACAATTGTAGATTAATTAACCGGTTTATGATAAAATTATTTTAAATAAAGTAGTCGGATAATCGCGCAGAAATGTGAGGAAAGTCCGTGCATTCAAGGACAGGTTGCCAGAGAAAGTCTGGACGGTGTGAACCGGTGGAAAGTGCCACAGAAATGAAGACTACCGATGGGAAGTTAGCTTTCACAGGTGATGGTGCAACGGTGAGTTAAGAGCTTCACCAGCGATATCGAGAGGTATCGGCTAGGTAAACCCCAACCGAATGCAAGATTGAATCGAAGGTTATGAGGTCGTCCGCCCACTTCGG
>SUTY01000049.1 GCA_015152455.1 Cyanobacteria bacterium SIG32 | reverse complement strand
TGGATAATATTATTGAAAGAGAGGTGCATTATGCGTTTTATAAAAACTTTGGCTTATGTTTTAGTGATAATTGGCGCTTTAAATTGGGGTTTGGTCGGATTTTTTAATTTCGATTTAGTAGCGGCTATATTTGGTGAGATGACATTTATGACAAGGCTTATCTATGACATTGTAGGGATAAGTGCTTTGGTTTATATGTTTACATCTTATAGATATATAGGGAATGATTACTAATTAAAAGCCGATTTTTCGGCTTTTTTTTATTAAGAACGGTTTATATCTACATTAGGTTCTTGCACTAAGCGAGAATAAAGCCACCCTTTTAGGGTGGTCTTTTTTGTTTTATAATATTAATATAAGAGGTAGTTATGAACGATAAAGAAAAAATAGCTGAGGATTTATTTAAGCAGGGTTATAATTGCGCTCAATCGGTTTTGGGTGCTTTTCATAAAGAAATCGGTATGAGTTTTGAAGATTCGTTAAAGCTGGCATCTTCTTTTGGTGGTGGTATGGGCAGAATGCGTGAGGTTTGTGGCGCAGTAAGTTCAATGTTTATTATTGCTGGCATTAAAAAGGGCTATATTTCCCCAAATGATGATATCGTAAAAGAAAAACATTATACTTTGATCCAAAATCTTGCCGAAAAATTTAAAAAAGAATATGGAACTATTATTTGTCGAGAACTTTTAGGTGAAGATGATAATTCACCAGTTCCGTCAAAAAGGACAGAACAATATTATCAGGAACGTCCTTGTGAAAATTTTATCAAAACGGCAGCGAAAATTATTGAAGAAAATTTATTATAATTCTTTTTTAGCTTGTTTCCAAAGTTTGTCAAATTCTTCAAAAGAATAATCTTCAAGAGGTTTTGTTGCTAGTTCTTCCATTTTGCGGAATCGTTTTTCAAACTTCTTGTTAGATTTTAAAAGTGCCTGTTCGGCATCAATCTTATTCCAACGTGCAAGGTTTACAACAGCAAAAAGAATATCTCCAAGTTCTTCTTCCATATGGTTTTTGTCTTGTTCTTGACATGCTTCTTTGAATTCGTCAAATTCAGAAAATACGCATTCGTAGAGTGAATTTTCATTCGGCCATTCAAAACCAGTTTTAACTGCTTTTTTGCTTATTTTTTGCGCAGTCATAAGTGCTGATTGCGATTTGGAAATTCCATCCATTGCTGATTTTCGGTGCTTTTTTTCTTCGGATTTTAATTTTTCCCAATTTGCAAGAATTTCGTCAGTAGAAGAAACTTTTTGATTTCCAAATACGTGAGGATGTCTGTGGATTAGTTTATCTTTAATACCTTGAGCAACGTCTTCGATATTAAAATCACCCTTTTCGCTAGCGATTTGTGCATGCAAAACTACTTGCAGAAGCACATCACCAAGTTCTTCTTTCAAATGAACCATGTCATTATCGTCCATGGCATCTACCGCTTCGTAGGCTTCCTCGAGCATGTTGGGTTTTAGGCTCTGGTGAGTTTGCTCTCTATCCCATTGACAGCCGTCTGGTGCTCGTAGTCTGCGTATTACCTCTATTAGTTCTTCTATATTTTTATATCCCATATTTGAATTTTAACACAAATTCCAACTAAAGTTTATATATATTTTTTAAATAATACATCAAAAGGTGGATTTAAAATTTAAGCACTATGTTATTCTATGTGTGTGAATAGTTAAAGAGAGGTATATTTATGGCTATAATAGCAAAGATTGGTCAAATCCTAAACACCCCAATTGGCGTTTCAGAAAGCAGCAGAGCTGATAGAAAACGCACACAAGCAAACGCTTCAAATCCGTTTTCAGCAACTTCATTCAAAGGTAATGTTTTAACTGCTGACGTATTTGAAACAAAAGCAACAAAGAAAAATAAATTGACTTACAGTGCATTAGTAGGTTCAATTAATGATGCATTCCCTACATTTAGAAAAGGTATTGAATCAGTCGTTGCATTCGGTAATAGAATGAAAGAAGGCGTATCTTCAGTTTGTCACAAATTGCATGAAATTGGTAACACAGAAGTATCAATTGATTTTGCTGGTGCTGGTCGTGCAATGAGATCAGGCTGGGATTCAATGATGAATAAACATAGCGTAAGCAGTTTGAATAGCAGATATTCAGAGTTAGAGTTAGGCGAAATGCTTCGCGCTGAATTAAGTATGGACGTTGTAGGTTAGGAGGAACAATGAAAGATTTTAGAAGAGCAAAAAATATTATTGATGCATTATCATTGAAAGGTTCTGAAGAATCTACAAGAATGTTAGAAGAAATCGGTACTAATTCATCTGTTGATGAAATTAGAGAACATACAGTTAGAGCTTTGGTTAGACAAAACAAACATGATGCTTTATCAGTTGTAATTACAAACAAAGGTAAAGGTATCAACGATATGTCAACCGTAGTTGCTATGAGCACAATCAACGAGCTTTTAGCGCTAGAAAATAAAGAAGAAGCAATCCAAATCTTGTCTGAAACAGTTGAACAACATTCAGATGAAGAAGTTAGAGAAAATGCTCGTTCAGTAAAAGCTCTAATGGCATTAAGCTAATAATAGCTATATAATATACATAAATTGAAAGACCTCAGTAATGAGGTCTTTTTTTTGATATATTTTATATTTTGAATCTTTCTAGTAATAGAAACCGTCAGCTTTCATTCTGTCGATTACTTCTTGAAGTTGTTCATCAGAACATACATATGAAAGTCTGAAGTAACCCTCTCCGCAATCTCCAAATGCAGTTCCAGGAACAATTACTATGCCAGATTTAGCGAGTAACTCTTCACAAAATTCCATTGCAGTATTGTACTTTCTTGGTATTGGCAACCATAGGTAAAATGTTGTGTGTGGAACGGTGCTATCGTCAATATCCCAGCCTAATTCTTTGAAACCTTTTACCATAATAGCTTGTTTACGTTTGTAGCCTAGATTACCTTCAGCAATATAATCGTCACCCTCTTTAGAATTCATTATTTCTGCGCACACTTTTTGTAATGCTTTGAAAATCCCATTGTCGAGTGTAGATTTACCTTTGCCTAATCTCTGAACTACAAATTCGTTACCGCAAACCCAGCCTAAACGCCAGCCGGTTACTGCATAAGGTTTTGAAAGGCTGTGAAACTCAACTGCAATATCTTTTGCTCCCTCAAATTCAAATACGCTGAATGGTTTTTCTTTTTCATCAAAATACAAGTCAGCATACGCTAAATCTGAAATCAAAAGAATTTTGTGTTTTTTACAAAAATCAATTGCTGATTTTATGTATTCTCTTGTAGCACTTACGCCGAGTGGATTGTTTGGATAGTTGATTACAAGCGCTTTTAAATTTTCAGGATTGTGTCCGTCTTTAATGAAATTTTCATAAACTTCATCAAAGTTTGGCATGTAGTTATTTTCTTTAGTTAAAGGCATATGATATGCTAATCCACCTGCGCATTGTATGAATTGTATATAAGATGCGTAACAAGGATCAGGAATCATTATTATATCTTTGTCAGTATCTTTTTGGGTGATTAAAAATCTCATTAAATTAGAGATACCCTCTTTGGAACCAACAAGTGAAAATACTTCTTTATTAGGATCTAAATCCACACCAAAACGATTTTTCATTCTTGTAGCAATAGCGTTTCTGAAATAATCTTCCCCTTTTGGAATTGAATATGTGTGAATTCCGTCCTCATCTAAGATTTCTTTTAATCTGTCTATCATATATTTAGGAGGATTAGCAGTTGGAGCCCCCATTGATAATGAAATTGGTGCTCTGTTTTTTGCAACAAGTTCAGGCTTAAGTTTTGCAGTTAATTCTTTAAGTCTAAACATAATATATGTGTCCAATGACATTACATCTTTATTAAATAAGTTTTCTTTAAAATTGTTCATCTTTTCGTCTTCCTCTTTATTATGATTGCATTTGCATTGGGCCTTCTAGTGATGCCGTTACAAATTGTTTTGTGTATGGTGTATCTTGTTTTAAAAGTTGGTCAGGGGTACCTTCAAATACAATTTTACCGTCGTACAACATTATAACACGATCAGCCGTTCTTGTAATTGTGGACATCTGGTGTGTAACAACAATTGAAGCTGCATTGGTTTGTTCTTTTAATCTTACAATATAATCTTCAATTAATGTTGAAGATATTGGATCTAATCCTGCAGTTGGTTCGTCGTATAAAATAGTGTTTGGATTAGTAACGATTGCTCTGGCAAAACTTACACGTTTTTGCATACCGCCTGAAAGTTCTGCTGGATAAAGTTTTTCAATTCCTTTTAACCCTACCAATTCAAGTTTTTGATTAACTATATCGTCAATTTCTTCTTGTGTGTATTTTGCTCTTAAATCTTTTCGTTCTCTTAATGCAAAAGATATATTGTCTGCTACGTTTAGTGAATCAAATAGTGCCGAATACTGAAACACCATTGCAATATCGCCATCAGAAGTTATAATTTCTCCATTGTCTTTTTCAATGAGTCCTGATATGAGTTTTAGAATGGTACTTTTACCTGAACCGCTAAATCCAACTATAGCAAGCGTTTCTCCGTCTTGCACTTCAAACGATACGTTATCAATAACGGTTTTCTTACCAAATTTTTTTATTAAATTTTCAACTTTAATACTCATGACTTTACTTTCTCATTTTATTAAAAGAAAAATGCTATTGCAAATAGCATATCCCATATTACTATTGCTACAAAAGACCAAACAACTGCTTTTGTAGTTGCTAAACCTACTCCTTTTGCTCCGCCAGAAGCAAAATATCCGCAAGTGCAACTTATTAGAGCAATTGTTCCGCCAAAAAATACTGCTTTGAGTAGGCTAACCCATAAATCTTTCATATATACACCTAACCAAGCAGAATCAAAGTATGCTCTATAACTTAATCCAGCAAACACGTCAGATGTTATAGCTCCAGCTAATACGCCTACCATAGATGCAATTATTGTTACAAATGGCATCATGATTATTCCAGATAACACTCTTGGGATAAACAAATGAGCAATAGGATCAACTTTTAAAACTTTTATTGCATCAATTTGTTCTGTTACTCTCATTGTCGCAATTTCAGAAGCTAAGGATGAACCAATCATTGAAATAATTGCAAAACCTGACATTATAACTGCCAATTCTCTTACAATTAGAATTGTCATCATCATTCCTATAAAATTTCCTCCGCCTTGTTTAACCATTTCTAAAGCAACTTGGGAGGCAATAATAACTGATGTCATTGCTACGATTGAAAGTGTTATAGGTAAAGAACTAACTCCAAATCTTTCACATTGTTCCAATAGTTCTTTTTTGTCGATTTTGTATTTGAACAAACAAATCAATAGATGATATCCAGTTTCTGAAAGTTTTCCTAGTGTGTCCAAAAACTCTACAAATAATCCAGATACCCCTTTAAATATTTTGTATGTAGCTGATTGCTTATAATATTTAGATACCAAACCCATAATTCGATTATATCACAAACTTAGTATGTAGAACTTATAGCTCTCAAAATATATTCTTCAAGCATTTTTTTATCAGATGATTTTGATTTTGCATCATTAATCATAATATTAAATGCCAATATCTTTCCTGAACTTGTAGTTATATAACCTGTTATGGCGCTTATGTTAGATAAAGTTCCTGTTTTAGCTTTTAGTTTGTCGCCCATATATAACATGCGGTTTTTTAATGTACCCTCGCCAGCAGAAGCTAAAAATTCTTTGTATTCTGGTGAATTTTTAAACTGTGCTACAAGAAAATTTGTCATAAAATCTGACGTAACAAGGTTATTTTTTGAAACACCGCTTCCGTCAACTACTCTAATGTCTTCTGTATTTATTCCTAATTTTTCGCAGTAGGCTTGCAAAACTTTTATTCCATTTTCAGCGCTACCGGGAGTGTTTGAGTATTTTTGACCTGCAAGTTTGAAAACAGTTTCAGCAACAAGATTATCGCTTTCGTGAAGTATGGCTTTTATTGCTGTTGAAATTGGTGTCAAAACTTTTTCTACAAGATAAATGTTTTCATTTGGAATAATTGTAGTTGATATTCCGCCATAATAATCTATTTTAGCTGATCTGACCGCATCTTCTAAACGAAGCATAAAATATCGTTTTGGGTAGTTTATAGGAAACGAAATTTCAGTTTGTTTTGAAACAACTCCCTCTAAAGTTAGTACATCAGGTGCTATATTATAGTTTTTGCTTAGTTTTAACGCTGAATCATTTCCTGATGTCACTAAATTCATAAACGTTGTCGGATAGAATTTAGTAAGTTTTATTTCTGCAGGCGCGCCCAATGAGGTTGGGGCAACTGCTACAGTTAATAAATTTTTGTCAATATTGTATGCACTAAACTTAGGCATTAATGGATTAAGATCATCATCCCATTGCCAGCCTTCACCCCATTCGGTTTTGTCTAGTATTGTATCATCAACTTTTATAAGTTTTGGTTGAATAATATTTTTATCTCTTGCGGTTTTAAATAAATTTTTTAAGTCGTTAGAGGTTAAAAAAGGATCAGCGCCAAGTTTTAGTATAAGTTCATTATCTGTATTTTTATACAAACCAGTTGCGAATTCGTAATCTTCACCAAGTTTGTCAAGTGATGATGCAAGTGTGACAACTTTAAGTGTAGATGCCGGATTCATTGGTTTTCTACTATTTAGTTCATATACGGTTTTACCAGTGCTAACATCTTTAACTGATATAGAAATTGCACTGTTATTGATATCAGAATCCTTTAATGCATCATTAATGCTTAAAGCATTAGCACTTGTAATTGTTAAACTTATAGCGAAAAGAATGTTTAAAAATTTTTTCATAAACTTTTTACCTCATATGATTTTCTAATATCACTTAGAATGGTGCATTTATCCCTAAATTCGTACATATCTTCCAAATTTATTTTGGCTTGTATTATATTTTCTCCGTCTAAAATTTCGGAAAGTACATTCCCATTATAATCAATAATTCTTGAATGTCCAAGATTATATTCATTGTTATTCATTGGTCCATATTGGTTAACTGCAATCATATATGTTTGGTTTTCAATTGCACGAGATTTGGTCATCATTTCCCAAGGAATCGGTTTGGTAGAAGCCCAAGCTGCACAGTTTATTAAAATATCAGCACCTGCTTGTCTATAAGCTCTGTAGATTTCTGGAAATCTTATATCATAACAGATGGTTAATCCTAGTTTGACACCATCAAGTTCGACTAAAACGGGAGCCAATCCTGGTGTGATAAATTCCCCTTCTTTGCAGCCATAATATGAATATAGATGAGCTTTGTCATAAGTTGTGACAAGTTCTCCGTTTTGATTGATTACAGGACAAGTATTGTAATAACTACCATTTTTATCTTTGGTTATTATGCTTCCGCCGATAATAACAGTTTGTTTGTCTTTGGCAAGTTGTGCCAAAAATGATATGGTTTCACTGTTGTGAATATATTCAGCATTAGCTTGAAATATCTTGCAATCCCAACCTATAGACCAAACTTCAGGAAGTACTACAATATCCGTATTGGTTATATTACGGAATAGCTTTTCAACCTTTGTAAAATTTGATTTTTTATCCCCAATTTTTGCACACATCTGAATAGCAGATATGTTTATTTCATTTTTTCCCATAATTTTTGTTGTTTAGCTTTTTTGTATTCTTCAGGTGCTCTAGCCACCAATTCTTTAATTGAGGCTTTTATTTGTTCACCAATTTCTTCATTTGTATCATTTTCTTTTATGTAAATTGGTTTTCCGTATAAATTTATGATATGGCAATTAAAAAATGGTGATTTCATTTTGTCCCAAGATGGCAGAGTAACAAAAGTTTTCTCTTCTGAGTACCAATGCATTGGCACAATAGGAGCACCCGTTTCTCGTGCTAGTTTAAAAACTCCACCTTTAATTTTGTGTAATGGACCGTGAGGACCGTCCATCATAATTGCAGCACATTCTCCATTTTTGAGTCTGTCTATCAATTGTAAAGTCGCAGAGATGCAGCCTTTTCTGGCAGATGAACCTCTTACAACCCTAAACCCCATTTCCTCTACGGCAGTTGCAACAAGTTCTCCGTCATTTGAGTTGCTGATGAGAACGTTCACAATTCCCTTATCTTTTATGCCGTATATGCTAAATTGGTTTTCGTGCCACATTGCATAAATACAAGGTCTAATACCTGGATTATCGATTTCAAGAATATGTGTAAACGCTTCTTGAAAGTGTAACATACTAGAAACAAGTTTTACTAAATAAGGTTTAGTTTTTGAATTTAATAGTTTGACCATGTCTTTATTATACCATAAATTTCCATGATGCTAATATCTTTAAATAACCTTATAAATCTTACAGTTCATCCCTTTGTATGAGTTGCACATATTCTTTTTTGTTATATAATTGAGCCAGATGTACATGTAGAAATAAAGGAAAAAATTATGAAAGTTACTTTGAAAAATGGAAAAGATAATGTTGTTGATTTAGAAATTGTTATTCCTGCTAAAGAAGCTGCAGAAGCGTACAATAGAGCAGTTTCAAAAATCTCTCAATATGTAAATATTGATGGCTTTAGAAAAGGTAAAGCGCCAAGAGCAATTGTTGAAAAACACATTGGAACAGAAAGAATTAAAATGGAAGCTGTTGAATCTTTGGCTCCAAAAATGATTTCTAAAGCTATTGAAGAAAATAAATTAGATGTAGTTACTCAACCTGCAATTACTGCATATGATTTTGAAGTTGGTAAAGACTTATCAGTTACTGTACAAGTGGAAACTCGTCCTGAAGTAACTTTAGGTGAATATAAAGGTTTGACTGTTAAAGTTGAAGATTCTCCTATTGCAGAAGATGCAGAACAAAAATCTTTGGATAATCTTTTAAAACAACATTCAACATTAGATCTTGTTGTTGACAGAGCTGCAAACGCTACTGATACTGCAGTTATTGATTTTGATGGTTACGCAAATGGCGAAAAAATCGTTGGCGGTGAAGGTAAAAATTATCCTTTAGATCTTGCTAATTCTACTTTTATTCCAGGATTTGCAGAACAAATTGTTGGACATAGCGTTGGTGAAGAGTTTGAAATTTTTGTAACTTTCCCTGCTGAATATCATGATGAAAAATTAAAAGGACAACCTGCTACTTTCAAAATTAAACTTAATGAAATTAAAGAAAGAAAAACTCCTGAGTTGAATGATGAGTTTGCTCAAAAGGTTGGACCATTCAAAAACGTTGATGAATTAAAAGCTGATATTAGAAAATTCTTAGAAAATCAAAGAGAAAAAACTAATAAACAAAATTCTGAAAATGAAGTATTCAAAAGTGTAATTGAAGCAGCTAAAGTTGACATTCCTCAATCTATGATTAATAGAGAAGTTGAATCTTTAAAAGCTGATTATAAACAAAGACTAGCTTATCAAGGTATTAATTGGGATGATTTAGTAAAAGCTCAAGGTGGAGTTGATCATTTGGATGAAACTCTTACTGTTGATGCTACAAACAGAATTAAAAATTCTTTAGTTATTGATAAAATTGCTAAAGTTGAAAATATTAAATTGGAACCAAAAGATTTGGAACAAAAATTTGCTGAATTGGCTACTATGTACGGTATGCAGCAGCAAGATGTTTTGAAACAGTTGGGTCAATCTCCTGAAATGCTAGGCTCACTTTCTCAACAAGCATTAAACGATAAAGTTCGTGACTACTTGCTTGCTAATAACAAAGTTGAGATCGTAGCACCAAAGGTAAAAGTTGAAGCAAAATAAAGTTATAATATTATAAAGAAAGGAATTGAAATCATGAGTTTTGTACCAGTGGTAGTTGAACAATCAAGTCGTGGAGAACGTTCTTTTGACATTTTTTCAAGATTGTTAAGAGAAAGAATTATTTTCTTAGGCACTCCTATTGATGATATGGTTGCTAATTTAGTAGTCGCTCAAATGTTATTACTAGATAGCGAAAACCCAGAAAAAGACATTATGTTATATATTAACAGTCCTGGTGGTAGTGTTACTGCAGGTTTGGCTATTTATGACACAATGCAACATATCAGAGCAGATGTTTCAACAATTTGTTTAGGTCAAGCTGCATCTATGGGTGCGTTCTTGTTATCATCTGGAGCTAAAGGTAAAAGAATGGCTCTTCCTCACTCAAGAGTTTTAATTCACCAACCTTTAGGTGGTGCTCAAGGTCAAGCTACTGATATCGAAATCCAAGCTCAAGAGATTATTCGTATTAAAAAATCATTGAATGAGATTTTGGCTTCTAATACTGGTCAGTCTATTAAGAAAATTGAAAAAGATACAGACCGTGACTATATCATGACTCCTCAAGAAGCCCTTGAATACGGTATGATTGATAAAGTTGTTACTCGTGACGTTATAAAAGGTTAATAATTGGAGAATATACATAATGCCTAAACATGATGACAGTAGATTACAATGTTCATTCTGTGGAAAAACTCAAGACCAAGTAAAAAAATTAATTGCAGGTCCTGAAGTTTACATTTGTGATGAATGTGTTGAGCTTTGTAATGAAATTCTTGATGAAGAATTCTTTGAAGCTAAAGATAAAGAAGGTGCAGAAGGAGAGGAAGTTTCTAACGAAAAACCTATCCCTAAGCCTCATGAAATAAAAGCATATCTTGATGAATATATAGTTGGTCAAGATGATGCTAAAAAAGTTCTATCTGTCGCAGTTTATAACCATTATAAACGTTTAAAACATAATAAATCAGTTAATTTGAAAGAAAATGTTGAAATCCAAAAATCAAACATTCTTTTAGTAGGTCCGACTGGTTCTGGTAAAACGTTATTGGCTCAAACTTTGGCTAAAATGCTAGATGTTCCGTTCGCAGTTGCTGACGCTACTACTTTAACTGAAGCTGGTTATGTTGGTGACGACGTTGAAAATATTCTTTTAAGATTATACCAAAACGCTGAATTTGATTCAGCAAAAGCAGAACGTGGTATTATCTATATCGACGAAATTGACAAAATTTCAAGAAAATCAGAAAATACATCAATCACTCGTGATGTTTCTGGTGAAGGTGTCCAACAGGCTTTATTGAAAATGATTGAAGGTACTGTTGCTCACGTTCCACCTCAAGGTGGTAGAAAGCATCCACACCAAGAATTCATTGAAATCGATACAAGCAATATCTTGTTTATTGTTGGTGGTGCGTTTGTTGGTTTGGAAAAAATTGTAGAACGTCGTGCAGGTGATGGTAATACTGTCGGTTTTGGTGCGAAAGCTCCTATGTCACAAGCGGAAAAAGAAGCCGCTGCAAATAAAATGCTTAAAAAATTACAACCGGAAGACTTGTTGAAATTTGGTTTGATTCCTGAATTTATTGGTCGTATTCCAACTTATGCAGTTCTTGATCAATTAAACGAAAAAACATTAAAAATGATTTTAACTGAACCTAAAAACGCAATAGTTAAGCAATATCAATGTTTATTGAAAATGGATGGCGTGGAATTGGAATTTGAACCAGAAGCTATTGAATTAATCGCTCAAGAAGCTATGAAACGTAAAACTGGTGCTCGTGCTTTGCGTTCAATTGTTGAAGAAATTATGTTGGATGTAATGTTTGAAGTTCCTGCAAAAGACAATGTTGAAAAACACGTTGTTACTGCTGAAGCGGTTAAAAATAGAAATTCTGCAGAATTAATTCAGCTTCCTCGTAATAATTCAATGGAAGCTAGCGCATAGTTTTTAAATTATATCTGAAAAAGCCGATATTAGATCGGCTTTTTTTGTTTAATATTCTTGAACTTTACCTCATTTTATGCGACAATTGTTTTATGGGAAAGACTTTAATTCTAATTGACGGACATGCACTTGCTTTTAGGCAATATTTTGCATTGGAACGTACTAATATGAAAACATCAGATGGAGTTCCTTCTTGGGCTGTTTATGGCTTTTTTAAAGCTATTTTTGATTTGTTGAATAATAAGAACCTAAAGCCTGATGCTATTTGCGTTGCGTTTGACGTTAGCCATCAAACGTTTAGAGTCGAAAAATATGCTGAATATAAGGCAAATCGTGAAGCTATGCCTGATCCTATGCGCGTTCAGATGGAATTGATTTATGAGGGATTAAGAGCGTTTAATATTCCGATTTACACAAAAGAGGGGTATGAAGCTGATGATGTTATTGGTTCTATTTCTAAGCAGGCTTGTGAATTAGGGCATAAAGTCTTGATTTTGACTGGTGATCAGGATTCTTTTCAATTAGTAGATAAAGACGGATGTGTGAAGGTCATTATTCCGTCAAAAGGTGTTTTAACAGAATATGATTGGGATAAAATCTATGAAAAATTAGGTGTTTATCCTGATCAGGTTGTCGATTATAAAAGTTTAAGAGGTGATACTTCTGACAATATCCCTGGAGTTAGGGGTATTGGTGAAAAGACTGCGGTTAAGTTGTTGGCGGAATATGGGCATTTAGAAAATATTTTAGACGCTTGTCCTAATATGCCTGAAAACAATGTGAAAAAATGCTTGTGCAATGATTTAGAAATGGCTAAAACAAGTTATTTTTTAGCAACAATTTTAAGGGATCTTGATGTAAAATTTGATTTTGACGGAACAAAGATTAATCTTCCGGACGTTGCTGAAGTTACGGCTTTTTTAAGAAAGATGCAGTTTTATAGCTTCTTAAAAAACATAGATTTGATTTTTGCATCTTTTGACAAGGATTTTCTCGTTACAGAACCTGTACAACAGTTGGATATCCCTGCATCTCAGATAAATACAACAGGGCAAATGCAATTAGGCTTGTTTTCTGAAGTTGTAAAGGCTGAAGTTAATAAGCAAGAGTTCAAGTTTAATTCAAAAATTATAACTGATTTAGATGATTTGCAAAATTTAGTTGAGGAACTAAAAAATAAAAAACTTTTTGCCTTGTATTCAGCTGCAAATGCTCAAAATCTGTTAGATTGCCCAATTCAGGGGATTGCAGTCGCATATAATGATGATTTTTCTGTTGCGGATGCCAGAGTTAATGTTGTAAATAGTAATTCAGTTACTCAGACTTTTTATATCCCTATAGCTCATAATATAGAAAAACAGTTAAAATTTAGTGATGTTTTGTCTTTTTTAAAGCCTGTTTTAGAGGATAAAACTGTTTATAAAATTTTTCACGATTCTAAAAAAGAATATAATATTTGGAGTGCAAATGATGTATCGCTAGATGGCGTAGTTTTTGATACTTTATTGGCAAGTTATATCAAGGATCCATCTAGAAATCACAGTTTAGATGTTCAAGTTTTAGAAAACATAGATCACGTATTAAATTCAGCAGTATCTAATGATGCCAAAGACACCAATTTTATTGTTAATTCATCTTTAACAGATGCTACAAATTATGTTTCTGAAGTTATGGTTTCATTGTTTGAGTTGTCAAAATTTTGGCTTAATTCTTTAGATAATTGTGAATTAAAATTGCTTTATGATATTGAATTACCACTTGCTAGAGTGCTTGCGGAAATGGAGTTTACAGGTGTGTCTGTTGACGAGGCATATTTAAAAACATTGTCTGATGATATGTCTGAGATGTTAAAATCTGTTGAGGCTAAAATTTTTGAAATAGCAGGTATGACATTTAATGTTAGTTCTCCAAAACAAGTTGGAGAAGTTTTGTTTGAAAAATTAGGCTTAAAACCAAAGAAAAAAAGAACAAAAGCTAAGTATTCGACAAGTGCTGAAGTCCTTGAAGAATTGGCTGAAGAACACGAAATAGCTCGCCAAATTTTGACGTACAGAAAATTTTCTAAATTAAAATCAACTTATACAGACGCGTTACCAGAATTAATTTCTCCTGTTGATGGGCGTATTCACACTACTTACAATCAGACAACTACAACAACAGGAAGATTGTCTTCATCAAATCCGAATTTGCAAAATATTCCAGCACGTAGCGAAGAAGGAAATAAAATAAGAAAGGCATTTGTGCCTAAAGATAAAGATAATGCCTTGATTTTGTCTGCTGATTATTCGCAAATTGAACTTAGATTACTCGCTCATGTTTCAGGTGATAAAAATCTTATTGATGCCTTTAATTCTGGTGAAGATATCCACACAATTACGGCTTCAAAGGTTTTTGATGTTCCTGTTAGTGAAGTTACAAAGCAAATGAGGAGTCGCTCAAAAGCAGTTAACTTTGGTATAGTTTACGGTCAAAGTAAATATGGATTAGCAAAATCTCTTGGTATTTCAGCCGTTGAAGCCGAAGAATTTATTAATAAATATTTTGCTACGTATCCAAAAGTTAAGATGTATATGGATAATATGGTTATGACGGTTGAAACTCAAGGATATGTGGAAACTATGCTTGGTAGAAAACGTTATTTAAAAGATGAAATTAATAGTTCTAACGGTATGATGAGAGAGTTTGCAAAACGTGCAGCTATAAATCAGCCTATGCAAGGCTCTGCGGCGGATTTGATGAAACTTGCAATGATTGATTTTGATAAAAAATTGAGAGAGGCTAATTTGAAATCAAAATTAATAATTCAGGTTCATGACGAACTTGTTGTTGAAGTTTATAAAGATGAATTAGATTTGGTTAAGCAATTTGTCGTGGAATCTATGGAATTGGGGCAACCTTTGTCTGTGCCGTTAGTTGTAGATATTAATGTAGGTGAATCATGGCAAGAATTATAAAAATTTTACTTATTTCCCTATTTTTATTTCTACCACTTCAGGTTAAGTCTGAAGAACTCAGCTTGAGTACGCTTGTGACTGTTCAAAATGTGCCGTTTGAGTATTGTACAAAATTTTTTAATACTGATGCTGAAAGTTTGTTTTACTTGACTATTGCAAGTATTAATGCAAACAGATTCAGGATTGATGAAATTCAGTCTAAAACTGGTTATGTGCTTTTTAATGCAGTGAATAAGGAATTTTTGGCATCTGTCATTAAAATTGATAATAAACATTCATTATTAAAAGTTACTCCAACAAACAACGTTTATTATTTTCAACCAGGTATTGTTTTGAATTTGTTTAAATATATTGAAATAAATCAACTCGAAAAACCTGTACAGTTAAAGGTTAATTAAGATTAGAAAAGGCATCTTTGACGGTGTTTTCGATATTGTAATCTTCTTCTAAATTTTCGGTTGCAAGCCAAATCAAGTATTCAATATTTCCAGAAGGTCCTTTAATTGAGGAATATGTCAGACCTTTGATTTTATAACCAAGTGTTTTGGCAAAATCTACAACATTTTTAATAACTTCTTTGTGAGTTTTGGGATCTCTAACAACTCCACCTTTTTCCACTTTTTCTTTACCGGCTTCAAATTGAGGTTTGATAAGACAGATCATTTCGTGATTTTCAGGGTGAAGCAGTTTTTTTAGATTGCCCAAAACTTTTGTTAGTGAAATAAATGACAAAT
>SUTY01000048.1 GCA_015152455.1 Cyanobacteria bacterium SIG32 | reverse complement strand
TTTAGTAGTGAAGTAACTTATGGTAATGAAGTTGTTGACATGACAAAAGTTAAAAAAGCTAAACACTTTGGACAAGATGAATGGGGTACAGAAATTATTGGTACACAATTTGCTAACGGTACTACTGCACTAATTGCATATAATCCAAAATGTTCTCAAGATCCTTATTCAAATACAATTACTGGTAGTGACTGTTTAGCTATTCTATACGATACAACAGGATACAAAACACCTAATACATCAGGAAAAGACCTACGTGCAAATGGAAACGTGACAAAAGTTGCTGGTGCTACTTGTGCGTTTGAAATAGACGGTACATGTTTTGGTATGCCATTCCAAGCTAATTCAGCACATACTTGGAACGCTTGTACAAGAAGTTATACATCAACAGATGCAGAAGACCAAGCATATATGCAGAAATACGGTTTAGATTATTGCTATCCAGGCAATGACTTTTTTGCAAAAGCAGCTGAAACATGTGGTGGTACATCTAAAATGGCACAGTTGTCAGATTTAGCTACAATAGCTAATCATATTTACGGAACTACAGACATTGGCGAAAACACAAGCAAATACAGTCTTAGCATCTCAGTAGATCCAACTTCTCTAGGCTTTCCTAGCCCTGCGTTCTGGGTTTGGTCAGGCGTGGAGTACAAGAGCAGCAACGCGTACTACAGGCTCTTCAACCCTACCAACACGTCCCGCAACGGCAGCCGCTACAACAGCAATGGGTGGGCGGTTTGCTTAGGTGATTAAGCCCAAAATGGTAAACCATTTTTGTGTTTAATGGTTTGATATAATAAAATCGGAGTCTATCTTTAGGCTCCGATTTGGTTTTGTTATTTACATTTTTTACCCCTCTCCCTGACCCTCCCCCTCAAGGGGGGAGGGAATATATTACATTAGGCTCCGATTTTGTTATTAAGTTACTGAAACCTTAGTCACTACAGTCTTGTTTGATTTTTACTCAATAACTTCTGGGATTTCTGGTAACGTTTTTGAACCTTTAACTCCGAGTTCTTCTATCTTGGTTAATTGATTAATAATATTATCTCTACCTGCTAATTTTGTCACCGCAGAATTGAATGCGTTCTTAATTTTTTGCATATCATTCAATAAATCAGAGAATTTATCAATCATTTTTGAACAAATTCTTGATATTTCCAAGGCGTTTTTATTTTGTCTATCCACAACATGGAATGAATTAATAATCTTCAAAGCAGCCAACAAAGTTGACGGAGAAACTGGCATAACTTTGTTTTTCCAAGCGTGATCCCATAATGCACAATCATCACAAAACATCAAAGAATAACAACTTTCAATAGGAATAAACATCAAAACATAATCAGGTGATTTGTCATTAAAAGAATAATCACGTTTTGCCAAGCCGTTAATATGAGCCTTGGTTGAATCTACAAATTGCTTCAAATGAATTTCTTTTTCATAGTCATCTTCTGCGTTAACGTAGCCTTCCCAAGAAGCAAAAGATGTTTTAGAATCGATATAAATACATCTGTTATCAGGCAATAACACAGTCGCATCAGGTCTTCCTTCTGCAGTTCCTGATTGTATTTGATATTCTTCATTTTTTCTAAGTCCTGAAGCCTCCAAAACACGTTCTAAAACGATTTCACCCCAACGACCAGAAGTTCTGTTGTCCGATTTCATAACATTTACAAGAGAGTTTGCATCCATAGAAATCTTTTTACCTGTTTCTAAGAAATTTTTTATATTCATATCGAATACAGTAAAATTCTCTTTTTCTTGTTTGAAATTTTCTTCCGTTCTTCGCTCAAAATCTTCAATGCGTTCTTTGAAATGTTTGAAAAACTCGTCTAATTTTTCTTTGTTTAAATTTGACAATTCTAAAGAATTTTCTTTTTCTTTCCTGACGTTTTCTTCCGCCTTTTTCTCAAAATCTTCCATTCGTTCTTTGAAACGTAAAAACAATTCCTCCAATTTTTCCTTGTTTCTATTGGATAATTCAGCTGAATTTTGCATCAAAACTCTATTTGCTAAATTCTCAAAATTTGCACTGGAATTTTTTTGAGCCATCATGAACGGAACAAATACACTTACTGCTCCTAAAATAAAACCACCAAAAAATATTAATGCTTCCATATAAACCTCCTTGTCAAGAATTATACCACAAGTGTTGTAGATCAAAAAATGTAACGAAAAATTATTTACAAAAAAATCAACCATGCTGCAAATCATGGTGTAGAGCATGGTTGAGGCATTTTTTCAATCTAAAGATGTAGGACATTATCTCAAACCACCATGACTTGAATATCAACCATTCCATGGATGAATAACCCCCTCCAAAAATAGTAGTATATAAAGTGTAGATTGAAGGTTACAAAAATAAGGGGAGATAAAATGAGAGAGTTTAGAAGCAAATTGAGAGTGTTATTAATCGACGATAACGCCGATCACTTAAGAGGTATCAAAGAATTAATTACACTTGAAAGCAATTATGATGTAGTTGGCGCAACAACAAGTGCAAATATTGGTATCAACTTGGTTAAAAAATATCATCCAGATGTTGTTTTAATGGATATTAATATGCCTGAAAAAGATGGTTTGCAAGCTATTCAAGATATTGAAAAACTTGGTTTAGGCACAAAAATCGTTGCATTGAGCGGTTATGATGATGCAGATTTAATCTTTAGAGCTATGAAATTAGGCGCAAAAGGTTACATCCTAAAAACTATGGCGTCTGCTCAATTGATTTACGCAATCGACGAAGTTGCAGCTGGAAAAGTTTACTTACCTTCAGTTCTTTCTTCTAGATTCTTTGATTACTTCCAACGCTCATTCAAAGAAGAAGCAAATTCAATGGATTCAGAAAACTTACTTACTTACCTAACTTCTCGTGAAGAAGAAGTTCTTGATTTGTTAACTCAAGGTAATAACTACAAGGGTATTGCAGGTAAATTATTTATCTCTGAAACTACAGTTAAAACACACGTTAACAATATTTTCCAAAAATTACAAGTTAACGACAGAACACAAGCTGTTCTATATGCTCTAAACAACGGCTTCGCTAACAAAAGAAGAACTAAATTAGCTGTATAAACAAACTCATTAATATATTTATTAAGGTTCAGCTAAGGCTGAACCTTAATATTAGAAAGGTAAAAATGGACAATCTTATACAACTTCAAACCAGATGCGTTTCTCACGAAATTAGAAATCACGTTTCAATATGTGATATGTACACCGAGATAATTAAAAAACACCTTGCAAAATCAGATTATAAAAATGAATCTGTAGATAATGCTTTAGAATGTATTCAAAAATCGTTGAAAATTATCAGCACATCTCTACTCGATTTAAAAATGATGAACAATTTTGAACCCAAAAATTGCGAATTAAAATACATTATTGAAGAAGGTGTAAGATTAGCAAATGCTTATACTTTAGGTAAGGAAATTGCAATAAATTGCATAATAAAAAATTCTGCAGCAATTTATGTTGACGAAAACAAATTCTTGGCTTGTATTGTAAACATAATCAAAAACGGCATTGAAGCCATTGAAAGCTATGGCAAAATAGAAGTTTTTGCAGAAGTAATAAACAATACCGCTCACATAAAAATTTCTAACAATGGAAAAATGATACCTAAAGAAAAACAAGAACAAATTTTCTCAGAAGGTTACACAACAAAATCCACAGGTTGTGGCTTGGGTTTACATATCTGCAAAACTCACCTTGAAATGCAAAAAGCTAAACTCTCTTTAAACAAATCAACAAAGTCCATAACTGAATTTGAAATTACAATTCCAACACTATAAAAAAAAGAGGTCAATGACCTCTTTTTTTAAACTTTTTCACCTTTCAAAAACCCTGCCATTGTTGGCTTGTTTGTAACAACTTGCATTGCATCAGGTACTGGAATATTTTTAACTACACTTTTATTTGCTGCCGCTTGTTCCTCTGCAATACGTTTTTTAGTCATATTTTCACAGTGTTTAGAAATCCACACCATAAACGCTGGGATTAACAATACTGTTGAAGCAAATCCAAACGCACTATTACATGTTTTTGCTCGTTTAACAAGTTTATTACCGTTATCAGCCAAAGTATCAACAACTTTTTTATATGCATCTGTTCCTTTTGCCTTATCAAACGCTGCAATAATATCTTTCAACTTCATATTTTTATTAGGTGCTTCACCCAAAATTTCAGTTGCTGCAGTTCTGATATTATCGTCGATATTAAGCATTTTGCCAACATTTCCGCCATTTTTATCAACAAATCTGAACATATCGTTCACGCCGTCTTTAAATTTGGAAACATCACTATAGTTTGCAATAACTCTATCACTGTCAAGAACCTGAACACCACCTGACGGATAAACATAATGCCATACTTTTTTCAAAATATTATCATTCTTATGAGATTCAGGTTTTACGTTCAAAGCCAAGCCTGATAATTTTGCAAATCCATCAGAGAACAATCTTGTTAATGCCTTGGCACCAAACAAAATAGAACAAAAACTTAAAGTATCACGGAACATAATTTCTTTTCTGTCAGTATTACTTTGTGCGTTAACTAATCTTGGAGTTAAACAAAAACCAAATAACAAGGTTAACATTGCTGGCATTGACATAGATGCACCATCAAATTCTATAATATCAGAGAATTTTTTCAAGAATTTTGAATTTGTAATCGCATCACCAACACCAGACATAGCTTTATTCGCTACCGCTGCAGCACCAGTAAACGCAACCGCACCTTTAGCTACATTAGCTGACTTGTTATCCGCAGACTTGTTGTCTTGTGCATTATTTACTTGAGCATTTTGATCTACCAAGCCATCTAAACCTGGGTCACGTCCATTTGTTGCTTTGTTATACAATTTAGGAATTATTGTATAGAACGCTGCAACTGCCGCAAACATGCCAGCATTCGAGATAAATCTTGTTGCAGATCTGCGTTTGCTTAAAGTTTTTACAAAATTTTCAGAATCAAATGCATCTGCAGCTTTTGCAATCTTTTTGTTTACAGACTTAATTGCGTCATTTGAGTAATCTTTCATATGGTCAAGAATAGATTTGAATGAAGTCGCAATTTTCTTATCGCCTTGGACACCATATTGTGCAACTACAGTATCAGCAGCTGATCCTAAATGTTGTTTTCTTATTTTTATAAAGTCTTCTAATAACTCTTGTTTTAAATCTTGAGAAGAACCAGCAACTTTTTTACCGAATACGTTTTTAAAGAAGCCTTTTTTAGGTGCATTTTCAGCATCAATTAAGCGTTTTGCAAAATCAGCAGCTGTATCATCTAATTCTTTACCAGATAAACCATTTTCAGTTGAAGCAGAAAGCATGTTTTTGAACATCTCTTCGTACAAACCTGCTTTCATCTTAGCAGCATCACCCAAAACCCCTGCGTTATTTTTAGCATACTGAGCCATGGTTTCACCAAAACCATTGATAAAATCAACAGGAACATTGTTAGCACTACCAGAAATATGCTTAATTCCATACATCATTGCTGCAGGGATAATGAATGCACTAGGACCGCTTAAAACTTCACGTATCCCTTCTTTTTTAGCAAAATCCCAGTTATACTGACCTGTTTTGTCATGGTTTCTGTAGATCCCAGAAATTACACGAGGACCAGCCATGCCTAAGAAATCCTGCATGATGAATGATGTCGCAAAACCACCTCTATCAATAGCATCCATCAAGACAATAACAGGGTTATTACCAAATGACACTTGTTGTTGTGACATTTGTTTATTATTTTGATTATTGTGACGTTTTTGCTCTATATTCGCTATTTGAACCGATTTTATTGACATATACCTACTAAAAATTCCCTATTTATCTACATACACATACTAATTTAAAAACCTAATCACTTAATATATTGCCTTTTTTAAATACATTTTTAAGAAAAATTAACATTAAGGTAAATGTATTAAGTGTAATTATTATACTTAATCAAGATAAAAATGCAAGTTAACTACTACAATTGTAACAATTGCGTAACACTATTAGCTAAAACTCAGTTATATCTTGAATTTTTACTATTACATTTGTCGTAACAATATTAAGTTTGACTTAACATATGCTCTATTATAAACTTAAGAAATGGAAGTTACGGTAATCGGAGCAGGTTTAGCAGGCTCAGAAGCGGCATTACAACTTGCAAACAGAGGAATAAAAGTTAACCTATATGAAATGCGTCCACAAAAGACAACAGGGGCGCACAAAACCGAAAAGTGCGCAGAGTTTGTGTGTTCTAACAGTCTTGGTTCATATGATTGTTCAAATGCTAGCGGTTTATTAAAACACGAAATGGAATTACTTGGTGGTGAATTAATAAAAATAGCATACGCATGCCAAGTTCCAGCTGGCGCTGCTTTAGCAATTGATCGAGAACTATTTTCTAACAAGGTAACAGAAAAAATAGAAGGTCACCCAAATATAACGCTCATAAGAGAAGAACTTACAGATATACCTAACACACCAACAATTATAGCTTCGGGCCCGTTAACAAGCGACTTGATGGCAGAAAAAATACGTGAATTTACTGATAATGATCACTTACATTTTTTTGATGCAATTGCACCTATTGTTGAAAAAGACAGCATTAACTTTGACAAAGCGTTTTATGCAAGTCGTTATGATAAGGGTGAAGCGTCATACATAAATTGTCCAATGAATAAAGAAGAATATGAAAAATTCTACGAGATATTAACTACAGCACCAAAAATCGAATTGAAGGAATTTGAAAAAAACGCAAAATTCTTTGAGAGTTGCCTACCTATTGAAGTTTTAGCTTCTCGTGGTGTTGACACCTTAAGATTTGGACCTATGAAGCCTGTAGGCCTAGTTGATAAAAGAACAGGCGAAGAAAATTACGCAGTTGTTCAATTACGCCAAGACAATTCTGCCAAAACTTTATACAATCTTGTAGGTTTTCAAACAAATTTAAAATGGCCAAGTCAAAAAGAACTATTACAAAGCATTCCAGGTCTTGAGAATGTTAATATTGTTAGATACGGCGTAATGCACAGAAACACATTTATAAATTCACCAAAAGTATTAAACGCAACATTACAAACCAGAAAAAGACCTGATTTATTTTTTGCAGGACAGATTACAGGAACTGAGGGTTACACCGAATCAATCGCAACAGGATTATTAGCAGGTATAAATATGGCTAATTATATCTTGGGTAAAGATTTAATCACACTACCTCAAGAAACAATGCTTGGAGCATTAACTCACTACATTAGTGACGAAGCACACGAAAAATTCCAGCCAATAAATTCAAATTGGGGGATTTTACCACCTGTAGAATTACCTAAAAAAGAGCGTAAAAATAAAAAACTCAAAGCCGAATTAATGTCAAAACGCTCTAAAAATTCAATAAATAGCATTCTATAAGTGATTTTTTAATAATTTATGCTTTTACATCAACTTTTTGTTGTGTTTCTTCTGGTTGTTTTTCCGGTTTCTTTTCAAACCCAAGAGCTTTCATAATTGGGTGGATTGTATGGTGGCTTACTTGTGGTGCCAATACTGCCAAGCCTAATACAGAACCAATAATTGATCCAGCTTCAATAACACCTTTTATTAATGGATATTTATTTGGTTCTGCTTCATTCATCAACGCATCACGCATACCATTTACTTTAAATTTATCAACATTCTTTGCTTCAGATAACATAGCAACTCTCGGTTTTTGCTTCATATCGGCAAACTTATGATAATCTAAATATTCCGAAGCATTTTTGAATTTGTCAAATCCTGGTTTATTTTTATAGAAAGTCTTTTTAGCCAACTTAAATGCTCCACCTTTAAATACTGGCATTACAAGCGCCAAATAAACGCCAAGACAAATTGCTTGATATAAAAATTCTTTTGTTGCTGCATATTTCTTAGTTTCAGGGGTAATATCTTTATCTGCCAATATAAAACTTGGACGTCCAACAGCTTTCAATCCTGTTTCAATAGAAATTGAAGCCTTAGTGTTTTGCGCAACACTTGCTAAAGTAGGATTAGACAATATACCTGTAATTGCATTTATCATACGCCACCTACTTTCATTCCTGATGTAAACATAGTTGCAAAGGAATTCAAACTTTTGTATCTATCATTATTCAATGTAAAACTTGGATCAGAATTCAAAACTATAGGTTGAGCAGTATTTATATCTAATTTTCTCGCACTATTTATATCCGCAACGATTTCAGATTGTGCCATTTCGTGAGCTTCTTCAGTTTTTTCTAATTTTTCTTCTTGTCCTCGTTTTTTAAGCGCAGACATAACAGGCTTAATTGCAACTGAACAAAGTGCAGGGATAATCAATAATGCAGCTGCACAAACTCCCAAAAAGTTTAGTGATCCTTTCATTTTAGGCAAATTATTTTCTGCTAACTCCGTTGCGGCATCAAAAGCATTTTTCACTTCAGCTGAAGTATCACCTGCCAAGTGACGTTTATATAACTTTTTATCCATAAAGTTTTTAGGGACGGCCAACTTGTCAGCAAATTTTTCCATTAACTTACCACTTGCCAAATACACAGGAATTGCAACAGCTTCCGTTAAACCTTCACGAATTGCAGCATATTTTTTTGTTTCAGGATCCTCATCTTTATCCATCATTGTAAACAATGGACGACAAATTCCCTTAACTGTCGCTATTGCCACAACAGCATAAGTTGCTTTATTTTTATCACCCAACTTTGTGAGTGTTTTCTCTATAAAATTCCCTACGCTCATATTGATTTATTACAAGTCTGTAAATATGTTTTTTTGTTAATTGCTCAAATGATATTACAAGAATTTTACAAATGCAATAGTATAATGTATAATAAAATGAACAATTTTATTTTCGATATCGTTATATAATTACAGAGGTTAATTATGCAAAATAAATGTACAAAATACGAAGCACTTTTTACATTTTCAGACGAAAAAACATTGATAGAACATATTAAAAATTGTCCTGACTGCAAAGCTGAACATGAAAAAATGCTTGAAGTATCAGAACTTATACAAGAAGCAAAACCTTATTTTGTTGAAAGAAGGAAAAAAGTCGCAAAGTTCAAAATTGCTTGTGCTATCTGTGCAATGATTTTGAGTGGTACAACTTTAGGTGTGATAAATTTGAATACCGATATTTCAGACACAATAAGATATGGTACAACTTTATCTGCAGAAGATTTAGGATTACCAGTCGATTCGTATGGGTTGTTAATGGTAGAGTAGATGGATTTTAAAGAGTTAATAAAGAAAAATCAAACAAACGTAAAAAACATAATTAAACATATTACAAAAGAAGAAAACGAAGACCTTGAACAGGAGGTCTATGTAAAGGCGTGGAAAAACGCAGAAAGGTATAAAGAACAAGGCAGTTTCAAAAGTTGGATAAACACAATTGCAAAAAATGTATCAAAAGATTATTTAAAATCTGCCCACAAAAAACAAGAGCAAAACTCGACTTCAGACGAAACAGTTTTAAATAATGTCAAAGATCAAAAACAAACTCCAGAACTTAAACTTGTTCAAAACGAAAGACAACAACAAATAGTAAAAGCCATAAATTCACTAAAACCAAAACTAAAAGAAGTTATAATTCTTTGCGAAATTCGAGGATATACCTATGAGGAATGCGCGCAACTTATTAAATGTCCTTTAGGAACCGTTAAATCAAGAATATACAACGCAAAGAAGGAATTAGCAGAAAAATTACAAAACCTAATGAAAGGATAGAATTATGAAAAAAACTTTTATTTTAGCAAGTTTAATTGCATTTACATCAATGACAACCGCATTCGCAAATGATGGCGTAGAACCGATTGCAGCACCTCAACCACCTGCAATTGAAAAACAAAAACCTGAATTTGGTCAACACAGACCACCTCGCAAGCCTGATATGCACAAGAAAAAGTTTGAACAACGTCTTAAATTGACTGATGAGCAAAAAGCTCAAGCTAAAGAAATTCACAAAAAAGGCTTTGAAGAAATGAAGCCTATAATGGAACAAATTAAATCTAAAAAACAAGAAGCAAGAGCCGTTAAACTTTCAAGAATTGCCGTTGAAGAACAAGAAGCTAGACTTGCAAAAATTGCCGAAGAATTGAAAGTTTTACACAAACAAGCTCACGAATTAAGAATGAAAAACATGAAAGAGTTTGAAAAAATTCTTACTAAAAAACAAAAAAGAGAATTAGCAAAAATTAAAAAAGAAGGCAGAAAAAAATTCGCAAAAAATCACAAACGTCCACCTATGGGACACCCAGGATTTAGACCTGACTTCAAACCTGGTTTCAGTAACGGTCCTGCACTTCCTCCACCTGAACCATCAGTAGAAAAATAATTTTTTAAAGACGACTCGACAGAGTCGTCTTTTTTTTATATAATTCGTTTATGCAAGACATAATAGAAAAAGCTAAAAAAACTCACATTTTATCAAAAAATGAAATCGTAAAACTGCTAAAGAACAATTCTGACGACCTTTTTAATGCTGCAGATGAGGTTAGAAAAAATTTTGTTGGAGATGGAATTCATTTGAGAGCTTTAATTGAGTTTTCAAATATTTGCAAAAACAATTGTCATTATTGCGGTTTACGAGCTGAAAATACAAATGTAGAACGCTATGTTTTATCTAAAGATGAAATTATCAAACTGGCAAAAAACGCCGTTGATATGGGTTTTAGAACAATTGTAATGCAATCTGGAGAAAGTAAAGTTTTTTCAGCCGACACTCTTGCTGATATTCTTTTGGAAATAAAAAAATTAAACCCTACACCTGCAATAACTCTTAGCATTGGAGAACTTACAACAGAGGAATACAAAATTCTTAAAAAGGCTGGAGCTGATAGGTTTTTACTTAGAATAGAAACAACAGACAAAGAGCTTTATAAAAAATATCATCCTAATATGGATTTTGAAAACAGAGCAAGATGCCTTAAAGATTTAAAAGAACTTGATTATGAAGTTGGGACAGGATGCCTTGTTGGTTTACCTGAACAGACTTTAGAATCCTTAGCTGATGATATTTTATTTTTTAAAGAAATTAATGCAGATATGATTGGGATAGGTCCATTTATTCCACATAAAGATACACCTTTAAAAGATGCTAAAGGTGGGAGTTTTGAACTTGCTCTAAAAGTAATGGCAATAACAAGATTACTTCTTCCTAATATCAATATCCCTGCGACAACTGCAATGGAAGCATTAAAAGAAAACGGCAGAATTATTGCACTTCAAAGTGGAGCAAATGTTGTTATGCCAAATATAACACTTGATAATGTGCGTAAAAAATATGAGATTTATCCAGGTAAAACTTCGGTCACATATGATAATTTAGAAAATAAATTACAACAAATCGGACGAATAATATCTAAAGACTGCGGATTTAGGGGGGATAGCCCACTCACCCTTAATCCCTCTCCCCTAGGGAGAGGGAAACACCCTAGAAAAATCAAACAAGCTCGTTACCTAAGGAAAAATATGACACCTCAGGAAAGAAAACTTTGGAATACTATAAAAAATAATCAAATAAATAATCTGAAATTCAAACGCCAACATCCTATAGGTGAATATATTGTTGATTTTATTTGTATAGAAAAAAGGTTAATATTAGAAATTGATGGTGGACAACACAATTACAAAAAAAATATCAGATATGACAATGAACGCACAAAATACCTAAATTCAAGAGGGTTTCAAGTTCTCAGATTTTGGAATAACGATATCGACAACAATTTAGAAGGTATTATAGAAAAAATTTTATCAGTATAATTAACTCCCTCGCCCTACGGGAGAGGGTTGGGGTGAGGGGGCAACAGAATTTTTAGAAAGGTACACAATGAACATTGCAAACAATTTAACAGAATTAATAGGAAACACACCTTTAGTAAAAATAAATAAACTAACCAGTGCAAATATTTTTGCCAAAATAGAGAGTTTCAATCCTGCTGGTTCTATAAAAGATCGTCCTGCATTTAATATGATTGAAACAGCCGAAAAACAAGGATTAATTAATAAAAATACTATAATCATTGAACCTACAAGTGGCAACACAGGTATTGGTTTAGCAATGGTTTGTGCAATTAAGGGTTACAAAATGATTTTAACTATGCCTGAAACAATGAGCATTGAACGCAGAAAACTTTTAAAGGCATACGGCGCAGAGTTGGTATTAACTGATGGTGAAAAAGGTATGCAAGGCTCTGTTGATAAAGCCATAGAATTAAGTAAAAAATACCCTAATTCGTTCATTCCTCAACAATTCAATAACCCTGCAAATCCCAAAGCTCATATACATACAACCGCTGAAGAAATTTGGAAAGATACAGACGGTAAAATTGACATTCTAGTTGCAGGTGTTGGAACTGGTGGCACAATATCAGGAACAGCAAAAGGTTTAAAATCTCACAATCCTAATATAAAAGCAATTGCAGTTGAACCTGAAAGCTCACAAGTTCTTGCTGGTAAACAAGCAGGAACACACAAAATTCAAGGAATCGGTGCTAATTTCATACCAAATAACTTTAATAAAGAACTTGTTGATGAAATTTTCCCTGTTAAGGACGAAAACGCAATTATTACTGCCAGAAAATTAGCAACAGAAGAAGGTATTTTATGTGGTATTTCTTCAGGTGCAGCAATGTATGCCGCAATTGAAATTGCAAAACGTCCTGAGAATATAAATAAAAATATCGTTGTAATTTTACCTGACTTAGGTGAAAGATATTTATCAAGCGAATTATTTGAATAAAAAAAGAGCCTTTTAAAAAGGCTCTTTTTGTTTATTTGTCCACAGTTGATTAGAAACCGCCCATACCACCCATTGGAGGCATTGCA
Source organism: Cyanobacteria bacterium SIG32 (assembly GCA_015152455.1). Lineage (GTDB taxonomy): Bacteria > Cyanobacteriota > Vampirovibrionia > Gastranaerophilales > Gastranaerophilaceae > SIG32. The sequence continues at coordinate 2,607 of SUTY01000048.1, read as the reverse complement.
GGAGTTTCAGGTTTTTCTTCTGGAATATCAACTACTGCAGCTTCTGTTGTCAATAACATTGAACCAACTGATGCAGCGTTCACTAATGCTGAACGAGTAACTTTAGCAGGGTCAACAATACCTGATTTGAACATATCTGTATATTCATCTCTCAAAGCATCATAACCGTAAGCACCGTCATGAGCTAAAATATTATCAACTACAACGTCAGCTTTTGCACCTGCATTGTGAACAATTGCTCTTAAAGGTACATCCAAGGCAGCAGTCAAAATTCTGTAACCGATTTTTTCATCATCTGAATTGAATTTTTCAGATTCTAGTGCTTTTTTCAAGCCTTGTTGAACTCTTAATAATGCGACACCACCGCCAGGAACAATGCCTTCTTCGTTTGCGGCACGAGTTGCGTTAAGAGCATCTTCAATTCTTAATTTGCGTTCTTTAAGCTCAACTTCACTAGCTGCACCGACTTCGATTAAAGCAACACCACCAGAAAGTTTTGCAACACGTTCTTGAAGTTTTTCTCTATCATATTCTGAATCAGAAGCCTCAATTTGTTTTCTGATTAATCTGATTCTATCTTGAACTGCAACTCTAGTTTCATCTCCAACAACAATAGTTGTTTCGTCTTTTGTAACTGTTACACGTTTTGCTTTACCCAACATTTGAGTTGTAACGTTTTCCATTTTGATACCAAGTTCTTCTGTAAACATTTCGCCACCTGTAAGAACTGCAATATCTTCAAGCATTGCTTTTCTTCTGTCACCAAAACCTGGTGCTTTTACTGCAACCGCTCTTAAAACTTTTCTCATTGTGTTAACAACCAATGTTGCAAGAGCTTCACCTTCAATGTCTTCTGCGATTAACAATAACGATCTTCCGTCACGTGCAACTTGTTCCAACAATGGAACTAAATCTGCAATTAGATTGATTTTTTTATTGCAACAGAATACATAAGCATCTTCCAAAACAGCTTCCATTCTTTCCGCATCAGTTACAAAATATGGTGATAAGTAACCCTTATCAAATTGCATACCTTCAACGACTTTTAAATTTGTACCGAAAGATTTTGATTCTTCAACAGTAATAACACCGTCATGACCAACTTTTTCCATTGCTTCTGCAATAAGTTCACCAATTTCATTGTTATTACCAGCTGAAATGGCTGCAACTTGTGCGATTTCTTCTTTTGTATTAACGGGTCTTGACATTTCTTTGATTGTTTTAACTGCATTTTCAACCGCTTTATCAATACCACGTTTCATAGACATTGGATTTGCACCTGCTGTAAGATTTTTCAAACCTTCTCTAACAATAGCTTGTGCCAAAACTGAAGCAGTTGTTGTACCGTCACCGGCAACGTCATTTGTTTTAGAAGAAACTTCTTTCAACAACTGAGCTCCTGCATTTTCCAAACCGTCTTTTAATTCTATTTCTTTTGCGATAGTAACACCGTCGTTAACAATTTGAGGCGCACCGTATTTCTTTTCCAAAATTACGTTTCTGCCTTTAGGTCCTAAAGTAACCTTAACTGCATCTGCAACAGTATCAATACCTTTTAGAAGAGCTTTTCTTGCTTCTTCTTCAAATACTATACGTTTTGCCATCTGTATTTCTCCTTTTTTATTATGTGATCAAGAAATTCGTGACCAAGTGATCAAGTTGTTTTTTGTTTTAAATAGCGTTTTAATCCATAAATTAACACTATTATCTTGTCCAATTCTTGCTGTAACTCTTTTGTGTCAGCATATCCAAGAGCTTCAAGCAACAACAATTGCGTTTCAAGTTCTGCAGAAGAACCCAGAGCTATATCTAGAAATCTAACAGTATCTTTGTCCGAATTCCTTCCACACCCTTCTGCAATATTAGATGGTATAGACACAGCAGCCCTACAAATTTGGCTGGCTAAACCATATCTTTCAAAGTCTGGCAAAGATGTTGTCAAATTGTATATCTTAACAACCAATGACATAGATAATTTCCAGGCTTCTAAATCTTTATGGTGCATAATTTACCTCTTGGTCACTGTATTCTTGGTCACTTCTACTCTAATATTGCTAATGCGTCTTTTACTGAAAGAATTTTGTATTCAACGCCGTCCATTTTAATATCGTTACCTGCATATTTAGCGTAAAGAACAACGTCACCAACTTTAACATCCATTGGTTCTCTTTCACCTTTGTCGTTAAGTTTGCCCAAACCTACTGCAACAACTTCACCTTTTTGAGGTTTTTCTTTTGCGCTATCAGGAATAAAAATACCACCTGAAGTTTGTTCAGCATCTTCTACAACTTTAATAACAATTCTTTCGCCTAATGGTTTAATCATAATTTCCTCTCCTTATGTTTTTATCATTCTGAACTTATTTCAGAATCTCCTATATATATTTATAGTATAAATATGAAAAAAAATTAATAAAGTTAAGGAAAAATTAATTATTTGGTTTTAGTTGCCAAATTTTCAAATAAATGATATAATATCAAGTGATCAAGGTTTAAGTGACCAAGTGATCAAGTAATATATTTTAACGTTGGAAGATCCAACAGAATAGGAGATCGTAGTATGTTAAAAAGTGAAGCTATGACTAGCTTTAAGACCTTAGGGGGGGGG
>SUTY01000047.1 GCA_015152455.1 Cyanobacteria bacterium SIG32 | reverse complement strand
CAGAAATTATTGGTACACAATTTGCTAACGGTACTACTGCTCTAATTGCATATAATCCAAAATGTTCACAAGATCCATATTCAAATACAATTACTGGTAGTGACTGTTTAGCTATTCTATATGATACTACAGGATACAAAACACCTAATACATCAGGAAAAGACCTACGTGCAAATGGAAACGTAACCAAAGTAGGTGGATCATCTTGTGCGTTTGAAATAGATGGTACATGTTTTGGTATGCCGTTCCAAGTGAACTCATATCATACTTGGAACGCCTGTACAAGCAGTTCTAAATCAACAGACGCAGAGGATCAAGCATACATGCAAAAATATGGACTTGACTACTGCCACCCAGGCAACGACTACTTTGCAAAAGCAGCAGAAGCATGCGGTGGTACTTCTAAAATGGCACAAAGGTCAGATTTAGCTACAATAGCAAATTATTTATATGACACTGACATAGTTGGAGAAAAAACCGACAACGGCTCAAGCTATGATGGTAATACTATCGCATTCAACCCAACTAAAGGATCTTCTCTAGGTTTTCCTAGCCCTTCGTTCTGGGTGTGGTCAGGCGAGGGGCATTCTTCCGATAAGTACTACGCATACGCCCGCTACTTCGGCTCCGTCGCTACGGTATGGTACGGCCACAGCCGCAACGACAGCAATGGGTGGGCGGTTTGCTTAGGTGATTAAGCCCAAAATGGTAAACCATTTTTACGTTTAATGGTTTGATATAATAATAAAATCGGAGTCTATCTTTAGGTTCCGATTTTGTTATTTGGTTCAATATTGACTTAACTGCAAAATTCCTCTATTTTGTGTTACAATCCTCTTGTACAGTTAGAGGGGTCCACCTCGGGGGAGCTACAGTTTATTTAAGTAGTTTTTAATTAAACATACGTACTCCAAACACCCAAAGGACAGAAGGAAATTAAAATGGAAAAGAATGAATCCACTCTTGGAGTATTAAGACACTCCGCATCACACATTATGGCTCAAGCCGTACAAAAGCTGTTCCCACAAGCAAAGTTAGCTATCGGACCAGCAACAGACACAGGTTTTTACTACGATTTTGACTTGACTGATGGTCATGCTTTCACTGAAGAAGATTTAGTAAAAATCGAAGATGAAATGAAAAACATAGTTAAACAAAATCTTACTTTTGAAAAATACTATGTTGAAGATGTTGACGCTAAAATTGCAGAATTCAAAGCAGAAGGCGAAGTTTACAAAGCTGAATTGTTGGAAGAACACAGAAACGACAACCCTACTTTGTATTTAACAAAAGACAAAGACGGTAATGTTTTATTCAACGATCTTTGTGCTGGTCCTCACTTGCCTAATACAAGTTACATCAAACCAAATGCAATTAAACTTCTAAAAGTTGCAGGTGCATACTGGAGAGGTAACGAAAAAAACAAAATGCTTCAAAGAATTTATGCTACCGCATTTTGGTCTAAAGAAGATTTGGCTGATTATTTAAACTTTATCGAAGAAGCTGAAAAACGTGACCACAGAAAATTAGGTTCTAAACTTGATTTATTCACTACTCGTGACGAGGTTGGTGGTGGTTTAGTTTTATGGCACCCAAATCTTGCTATCGTAAGAGAAGAAATCGAAAACTACTGGAGAAGTGAACACAGAAAACGTGGTTACGTCACTGTTCATACTCCACAAATTGCAAAATCAAAATTGTGGGAAATCTCAGGTCACATGGATCACTACAAAGAAAATATGTTCTTTGTTCAAAAAGATGAAGACTCTGACGAACAATTTGTAGTAAAACCTATGAACTGTCCATTCCACATTATGATTTATCAAGCAAACAGATATTCATACCGTTCATTACCATTAAGAATGGCTGAATTAGGTACTGTTTACAGAAAAGAAAAATCAGGTGCTTTATCAGGTTTGACTCGTGTACAAGGCTTCACCCAAGATGATGCTCACATTTTCTGTACACCTGAACAATTAGTTGATGAAATCAATGAAATTATCAACTTTGTTGCTGATACAATGGCAATCTTCAAAATGGATTTTGAAGTTGAATTATCAACTCGTCCTGAAAGCTACGTTGGCGAACTTGCTAACTGGGAAATCGCAGAAGCTGGTTTAAAAGAAGCTATGGACAAACGTGGTATGGTTTATGAAATCAACGAAGGTGACGGCGCTTTCTACGGTCCAAAAATTGACTTCAAAGTTAAAGACGCTTTGGGCAGAACTTGGCAATGTGCTACAATTCAGTTAGACTTCAACCTTCCTGCAAGATTTGATATCAAATATCAAGACAAAGACGGCTCTATGAAAACTCCGATTATGCTTCACCGTGTAATCTTTGGTTCTATGGAACGTTTCCACGGTATTTTAATCGAACACTATGCAGGCGCATTCCCAACTTGGTTAGCTCCAACTCAAGTTGCTATCGTCCCTATCAGCAACGAAAAACACACTGATTTTGCAGAAGAAGTTTACAGAAAAATGCGTAATGCTGGAATCAGAGCTAAACTTGATGATCGTTCTGAAAGTATGAACTACAAAATAAGAGAAAGTTTGCAAGATAAGAAAATTCCTTATGTTGTTGTAATTGGCGACAAAGAAATTGAATCAAACGCTCTTGCTGTTCGTGCTCGTGGTATCGGTCAGGTTGGTACAATTAACGTTGACGAATTCATCTCTAAAATCGAAGAAGAAATCAAATCTCGTTCAACTGATTCTTTTGCTAAAGCATAATTTGTTACTAACAAAATAAATCAAAAAAAGAGTTTACATTAAATAATGTAAACTCTTTTTTAATTGACTTTAATTAGCCATTAGTATAATATACTTTTGGGTAAGTGATTTTCACAAATTAAGAGGATGATAATGGGCAACGATATTAAGATTTCAATTATAGTACCTGTATATAATTGTGCAAAATATATAAAAAAATGTCTTGATAGCCTTATCAATCAAACTTTTAAAAATATAGAAATAATTTTAGTTAATGATGGTTCTACAGATAATTCTGAAGAAATAATTCAATCTTACGACGATAATCGTATAGTCTATATCAAACAAAAAAATCAAGGTCCTTCCGCAGCCAGAAATCTAGGCATTGATCTAGCCAAAGGTGAATACATTGGTTTTGTTGATAGTGACGACTGGATTGACGCAGATTATTACGAAAAATTATACAATGCAATTGCCGCAAATAACTGCGATATCGCAACTGCAAGCATTCTTAGAGAAAGAAAACAACAACAAAAGTATCGTATTAAATATACAGAAGAAAAAGTTTTTACAACTTTACAAAACAAAATTAATGCGTGCGATATACCGAATTGCTGCTATGTATGGAATAAATTATACAAAGCTCAAAATTTAAAAGCGCAAAAATTCCCTGAAGGTGTATATTTTGAAGATGTTTTTTGGCTACCAAATACAATAAAAAACGCAAATAATGTTGTCACAGTTCCAAACACAAATTATCATTATTGGGTAAATAGCAATTCAATCGTCAAAAAAAATAATAAAAAGAAACAAGATGATTCGTATATTGCACACAAACGCCTGGTTGAATTTTTTGACAAGCATAATTTGGTTTTGCCTAAAAAAGAAAGAAGCATCACAAAAAGTATTATAGAATTTAGGAATTTCCCTATTCTAAAAACTAAAGAATGCGACAACGTAACTACGACCTACCTATTTGGTTTTTGTCCTATTTACAAGAGCAAAAGGAAAAATTAATGAAAAACTTTTTGAAAAATTTTTTATGGATTGGTAATGATTATACAGAAGAAAGAATTCGTATAGTTCTGTTCGGTTTAAAAATAAAACTCGTAAAACATCAATACCAAAAAGCCAGAAAACAAAATCCTTATTTTGAATACAAAAAAAATAATATGGACATAACCACACTTCCTCCCGCAAAAGGACAACTAAGAAAATTGCAACTAGGTAATTTAGCCCTGATGAAGGAATTTGATATAATTTGTAAACAAAACAATATCAAATATTGGCTAGATGGAGGTACTCTTCTCGGTGCAGTTAGACATAAGGGCTTTATACCTTGGGATGACGATATTGATTTAGGAATGTTTAGAGAAGATTATGAAAAACTCATAGAAGTTTTTGCAAATAATACATACAATCCAGATGTTTATGCAGCATATAACGAAACTTTCATCAAAATCCGATATAGAGGATGCGAATATTTATTTTTAGATATATTCCCTGTTGACACCTATGGTGAAATCATCTCTACCGAAGAACAACTTCAACGAACAAAAGAAATTAAACACTTGGCAAAACAATTACATAAAGATAATCATTTTTTATCAGAAAATGAATTGATTAACAAAAGAGCCGAAATAGAAAAAATTAGAAAAGAAGAAATTCTGGTAAACAAGTTGCCTGAAGATAAAACACAAACTCAATACATCTGGGGCATTGATTTTAGCCACGGTTGGAAAAATTGGTTTACCAACTATGATGTGTATTTTCCTTTCAAAACCATAAATTTTGAAGGATACGAATTTCCTAGTATGAACAAACCTGAAAACTATTTAACAAGATTATACGGAAACTATATGGGATATCCTGATAAGTTAAGACTTGGTCATAACGCATATAAAACATTTTCTAAAAAAGATCACGAAAACATTGATATACTAATTAAAAAAGTATTGAAAGGATAATTATGAAAAGAGTTATAACATACGGAACATTTGACGTTTTGCATTATGGACATATCAATTTATTAAAAAGAGCCAAAGCATTAGGCGATTACTTGATTGTTGTTTTATCAAGTGATGAATTTAATGCAATTAAAAATAAAAAATCTTATTACACATACGAACAAAGAAAAATAATTTTAGAGGCTTGTAGATATGTAGATTTAGTAGTGCCTGAATACAACTGGGAGCAAAAAATTGAAGATGTCCAAAAATATCAAGCCGATATATTTGTTATGGGTGACGATTGGGAAGGTAAATTTGACTTTTTAAAAGATTACTGCGAAGTAGTATATCTCCCTCGTACTCCAGATGTCTGTTCAACAGAAACCAAAAAACATTTGGTTCAAGCAATATAATATTTAATAAGCGTCAACAACTTTTAAAAAATCAGACAACAAATTTAATTTTTCAAGAGAGTAAGTTTCGATTTTATTTAATAACTCTTTTCGTAAAGTTTTTTCATCCTTTTGTTCAGAAAAATCAAACAACTGGGCTACCTCGACTTTTAAAACATCTGACATTTTATCCAAAATTCGGATTGAAGGTGTTGCAATTCCTGTTTCCAATCTGCTCAAATACTTGAAATCAATTTCTAATGCTTCAGCTAGTTCTGCTTGTGTAAACCCTCTTGCTTTGCGATATTTTTTAATATTTTGCCCTAAAAATTTTTCTACATTTTCCATAATCGTATTATATTTGGCTTTTTCTAAAAAACAAACGCCTATATGGGTAGAATTTTAGTTGACAATTCTACTCATTTAGAATAGTATCTAACTGTGAAGTATAATATTTTAATATAAATACTTATTAAAAGTAGAGTCATTCCATCTTAACACAATTATAAAATAAAAAAGGATTTTTTTATGAATTTCAAAAATTTTATTATTTATATTAAAAAAAACAATAAAACTGTTACTTACTATCTTTTTAAACATGTTCCAATTTTTAAAATTCAGTTAGATGACAATACTAGATACATCTTCAAATTTTTATTTTTTAAATTTAAAATAAGAAAAAAAAGATACTCTATTGCGCAAAATAAACCATACGAACAAGGTAAAGCAAAAATTCCAACAGTAATAAATTGTGAAAAAACAATTAACGAACTTGTTAACTCTCAAAAATCTATCATTCGCTATGGTGATGGAGAATTTAACATTATAAATGGGAACAACATTCGTTTTCAAAAGTTCGATAAAAATTTAAAACAAGAATTAGAACAACTTTTACAAATTGAAGATGTTAATATCATGGTCGCCATACCTGATGCGTTTAGTGATTTATCTAAACACAATAAATCTGCTCAAAAATTCTGGCAAAAATATATGGTTACACACAGAGCAAATTTATATAAAAAATTGGATTTTAACAAAACCTACTATGATGCTTTTGTTTCCAGATCATATTTAGAATACCTAAATAACAAAAATCATAATGTAATATTCAAAAATTTAAAAAAGATATGGCAAAATAAAGATATCGTATTAGTAGAAGGGGAATTTTCACGACTTGGGTACAAGAACGATTTATTTGAGAGTTCTAAAAGTATAAAACGTATTCTCTGTCCAGCTGAAAATGCTTATAACTCTATTGAAAAAATAATTGAAGCATGCCGTACATTTTCTAAAGATGTATTGTTCATTATTGCGTTAGGTCCAACTGCGACAATACTGGGATATAAACTTCACAACTTGGGATATCGCGCACTTGATTTGGGGCATATAGATATTGATTATGAATGGTTTCTAAAAAAAGCAACAAAAAAAATTGCAATTAAAGATAAATATGTCAACGAAGTAAAGAAAGGAAGAGTAAAAACAAATATAAACGACGCAGAATATAATTCTCAAGTTTACTATAGAATATCAAATTAATCCAAAAAATATACACATAGTACTTTTTAAGACCAAATTTATGTTGACAATTTGGTCTATTTAAAATACTATCTAATAAGTAGGGGCGAGGGCTTAGTTTTAGTTTACCTACGCACTAAAAAGGGACATGATGAACAATAAATTTCGTTGGATTAAGACATTTTTTAGCAATATTTTTTATGTTGGTGACGATTTAATTGGATACAGACATAAAATAGTCATATTTGGTTTCAAATTCAATATCGCAAAATCTAAATACCGTAAAATTAGAAAAGAAAACGCCTATTGGGAATACAAAAAAAATAACGTTGATATCACAACACTACCTCCTGCGACAGGTAAATTAAGAGAATTACAACTTGCTAATTTCAAGTTATTAAAAGAATTTGATACTATTTGTAAACAAAACAATCTTCATTATTGGATAGATTTTGGCACTTTAATCGGTGCCGTAAGACACAAAGGTTTTATCCCTTGGGATGATGACGTTGATGTGAGCATGTTTAGAGATGATTACAACCGCATTTTGGAAGTTGTTAACAACAATTCGCATAATTCAGATGTTTATGCTGAATACAGATACACTTTCTTAAGAATCAAGCACAGAAAATGCAACTTGCTATTTTTAGATATTTTCCCTGTTGATACTTATGGTGAAATTATCCCTGTAGAACAGCAACTTAAAGAAACTAGAAGAATCAAAAAAATTGGGCGCAGAGTACGTAAAAAACCTTCGCAATTAACTAAAGAAGAACTAGCACAAACAAGGTTGGATATCATTGAAGCTATTAAAAATGAAGTAGTAACTAACAAATTACCTAAAGATATAACTAAAACCCAATATGTTTGGGGTATAGATTTTGGACACGGTTGGAAAAATTGGTTTACTAACTATGACGTATATTTCCCATTCAAGCAAATTGAATTTGAAGGCGAATTATTCCCTTGCCTTAATAATACGCACGAATATTTAACCAAGATTTATGGTGATTATATGTCTTATCCTGATAAACTAAGATTGGGACATAACGGATATAAAAACTTTTCAACAAAAGATAAAAATTTTATTACTGAATTCATACAAGATGTAGGTTTAGAAAATGAAAGATCTTAAAAATTACGCAATTATTTTAGCATCTGGTTCTGGTAGCAGATATGGAAGCGATATTCCTAAACAGTTTATCAAAATAGCTGGAAAAACAATCCTCGAACATACTGTTGAAATTTTTGAAAAATCCAACGTTATTGATGACATAATTATTGTTATAACACCTGAATACAGACATGTCGCTGAAAATATTCTTTTAAAAAACAGTTATAAGAAAGTTTCACATTTGCTAAACGGTGGAGAAACCAGAAAAGATAGTTCTTTTATCGGTATAAATTCTATCGAAGAAGCCGAAGCTAATGTGTTAATTCACGACTGCGCACGTCCATTTTTAACACAAACAATTATTGACAATTGCGTAGAAGCCCTAGAAAAATATAGCGCAATTGACGTTGCAATTCCAGCAACTGATACTGTCATTGAAGTTGACAATAAAATTATTTCCAAAATTCCTAACCGTTCAAAGTTAATGAGAGGACAAACTCCACAATGTTTTAAACTTTCTTTAATAAAAAAAGCTCATGAATTAGCAAAAAATGATCAAAATTTTACTGACGACTGCGGACTTGTTATAAAATATAATTTGGCTGATGTCTTTGTTGTTAATGGTGATACTGAAAACATTAAAGTAACGTATCCTAGCGATATTTTTATGGCTGACAGGCTTTTCCAAATCCGAAGTAATATATTTCCTAATGACGAAAATTTAAAAGACATAAAAGATAACGTTATCGTAATCTTTGGAGGAACTAGTGGGATTGGAAGCTGCATAAAAGAATTAGCCGAACAAAATGGTGCTATCGTTTATGCTTGTTCCTCAAGTACAGGTTGCGACATAACTTCATATCAAGCCGTAGAAGAATATCTAAAAAATGTTTACGAAAAAACTAATCGTATTGATTACGTTGTAAACTCTGCCGGAATTCTTAGAATGGGAAAACTAACAGAAAGAAACATTGAAGATATTGAAAAAGATGTTTGTGTTAATTATCTGGGTGCAATAAATGTTGCAAAAGCCTCTATACCTTACCTTAAAAATTCGCAAGGCGGCTTGTTATTATTCACATCAAGTTCATATACTAGAGGCAGAGCATTATATTCAACATATTCTTCCACTAAGGCAGGCATTGTCAACTTAACTCAAGCATTAGCAGAAGAATTAATTTCTGAAAAGGTACGTATCAATGTAATAAATCCAGAAAGAACTGCCACTCCTATGCGCTTTAAAGCCTTTGGACAAGAGCCTGAAGGGAGCTTGTTGGCACCGGAAAAAGTCGCTGAAGCGTCACTAAAAACATTGTTGTCAAAACTTACAGGACAAGTCATTGACGTAAGAAAATAATCTACGAAACAACAAATTTATCCGTAAAATAATACAACATATCTTTTGATAAATTTACTATCTGTCGGCGTTGTTCAGGTGATTGAATTTCATCTGTTTTTTGCCAATGTCTTATATCACCACCTATAACATCTAACTGTTCCAATAAATATTTTTGACGCTCTGCAGGGTTTAATTTTTGTAGGTCTTCGTGCGCATACATCACAACTTTAAACAAATCGTATAAAGAATCTCCAGCTTCCAGCCCTAAATCTTCACCACGCATTGGATTTCCATAACGAACACCTTGAATTCGTTCCAAAAAACTTGTCAAATCGTCTTGGGTTTCTTTAGGTAATTGAATAAAAGATGTCATTGGATCAGTAGAATGACGAATTTCATAATCAGCAAAATCCAAAATTGCAGACCTTGCTTCCTCCGATTTGCCTTCCATAGCTAACAATGTTTTTTTGATTGCTTTATTATCAACTTCTTCCGTCACAATCCTTACAGATCCGCCATCTAAACGATTTTTTTCTACTGGATCTAATAAGGCATTGACAGCATCCAACATAAATTCTTTTTCTTCTTTTGTTTTACCTCGTTTTACAATATCCATAATGTCACGAATATCGTGCTCATTAAATTTTCTACGGCCATTTGCAACAAATTCACGAAAACCATCTGCAATAACTTCTTCTGCATAAGATAGACCTCTTACCATTCCACAAAAATAAACATTTGAGCCTTTTGAGTTATATATAGATTTTTCTACCTGTTGTGGCTCAATTGTTTGCACAGGAGTTTGAGGCTTGTTATTACAAACTTTAGTTTCATTTATTTGAGATTGAAGTTCAACTTTTTTGATCATAATTACACACAAAAAGATTCTGCCTATATGTTTAAAAACAATAAACAGAATCAAATTGCTTTTTTTATTAAGATATATTACTGCATTCTAGATATAAAATCCGCAGCCATTTTATCTAATTTTTGATAAGTTTCAAATTTAGCTTTACCTTTTACTAAAATTGGTTCAATAATTTCTACTTTTAAATTTGAAACCATGCCAGCCAATTTATCTATTAAATCACCACCCCAACCATAAGAACCTACAATTGAAGCGTATTTTGCCTTTGGATTTAAAAGATTCGCAAGATAAGCAGCATTGGCAATAGCAGGGTGAGGAGATGCTAAAACCATAGATCCGCCAAGAATAATAGCTTTTGCATCAACCAAAGCCATTGCTAAATCACCTAAGTCATCAGTTACAACGTCATGTTTAACGACTTTAATACCTGCAGCCTCGAATTTATCAGCCAAGTAATTAACCATTTCTGTAACACTACCATACATAGAAACATACGGTATCAAAACAAGATTTTTTGCTTCATCACTTGACCAATCTTCATACAAATCTAAAATAAATTTTGGATTTTTATAAATAGGACCATGGCTAGGCAAAATCATTTCAGGGTTAATTTCTTGCACTTGTTTTGTATATTTTTGACACATTTTTCTAAACGGCATCATAATTTCAGCATAATAACGTTTAGCACTATGCATTAATTCTTCACTATCATTTGCAAAAATATCGTCAAATGTATAGTGAGCTCCTAAAAAATCACAAGTACAAAGCAAATTATCCTCTACAATATAAGTAAACATTGTATCAGGCCAGTGAACACCTGGAGCCATCAAAAATCTTAAAGTTTTATCTCCCAAAGACAATTCTTCATTATTTTTAATTACTTGAATTCTGTCTTCAGGAATTAATAACATTTCCATAATATTATTTTTGCAGAACTGATTTGTTACAATCATAGCTTCCGGATATTTTTTAATCAATTTTGGTAATGCACCTGTGTGATCTTGCTCACCATGGTTTGCAATAATATAATCAACTCGTGTAACTTCATTTTCATCTAAATTTGCAATATATTCATCAGATTTTGGCAAATACATTGTATCAATTAGCGCAATTTTTTCTGAACCCTTTACCAAATATGAATTGTAACTTGTACCTTGTTCCAAAGGAATAAGTTCGTCAAAAATCTTACGTTCACAATCATTTAAACCACAATAATATATATTATTTTTTATCTCTTTAAATTTCATTTTCTTTACCTTCCCTAAAAATTGGCTCCGATAAACAGAGCCAAAATATTAATAATTATTTGGTTTTAACATGAAAAAGGATTTTGGATGCTGGCATACTGGACAAAGTTCAACTGCTTTTTCACCCTCATATGAATGCCCACAATTAGCACATTCCCAAACAACTTTTTCATCACGTTCAAAAACTATGCCTTGTTTAATATTAGCCAAAAGTTTTCTATAACGTTCTTCATGCTGTTTTTCTATATTTGCAACCATTGTGAACAAAGCAGCCAATTGTTCAAAACCTTCTTCCTTAGCTTCTTTAGCAAATGTTGCATACATATCAGTCCATTCGTAATTTTCGCCATTAGCAGCATCTTCTAAATTCACTATTGTTTCTGGTACTTTTCCATCATGCAAATATTTAAACCATATTTTTGCGTGTTCCTTTTCATTATTTGCAGTTTCTTCAAAAATTTTACTAATTTGAACAAAACCATCTTTTTTAGCTTGAGCTGCATAATATGTATATTTATTTCTCGCTTGAGATTCACCAGCAAAGGCTGTCATTAAATTCTGTTCTGTTTTAGTTCCTTTAAGTTCTTTCATTGTCACCTCACAATTGTTATTCTTCTTCAACTTTTTCAAACATCTCTTTTGGCATAGCACATAATGGACATAACCAATCATCTGCTAATTTGTTGAAAGGGATATTGTCGTTTTGTTCTGGGTCATAAATGTAACCACAAACTGTACATAAGTATTTTTCCATAATTTATTCTCCTTTTTCTCTACATTCATTACATAATCCATGAAAAACTAATTCATGATTTGTTACCTTAAAACCTGTTTCTCTTTCAGTTTTATTAACAACATTTTGAGCCACATCAGATTTTACATCAAACACTCTACCACATTTCTCACAAATAAAATGATAATGCAAGTGGGTGTTATGATCAAAATGTGCTGATGCCTCTAAACCCTCAATTTTCTTTATAATACCTAAATCGGCAAGCTGACTCAAGTTTCTATACAAAGTTGCTTTGCTTATTTCAGGATACGTTTTTTTTATAATATCATACAAAGATTCAGCAGTCGGATGTATAACATTCTGCTTTAATGCATCAAAAATAATTTCTCTTTGCTTTGAATAATTCATTGTTTCACCCTTAATATGATAACTATTCTCATTTTACATGGAGAATAAACTTTTGTCAACTGGTTATGAAAAATTTCTTAATAAATATTCCACATCAGGCAATTTTTAAAGTTCACATGTTTTAATTGCGATATGGAAATAGTAGTGAAGCCAAACGAAGCAAATAAACCTATGCATTATGGGCCATACACCGCCGGAAATATTATTCCGCCGGACTATTGCTATGAGCCACGATTATTTTCACACTACAAATCTACATTAGATTATAACGAGATGGACAGAGATATTTATCAAGCAAAAGATAAATCAAAACCCGCCGACAGAAAGAAAACACCAAAATCCGTATGGTGTGGACTTATTTTGGCAGGAGTTACTGCCGCAATCTTTCTTATAAAGAAATTCATCTTTAAGAAATAATTCTCTTATCTACTTTAAATTGTACTAAATTTATAGTAGAATTTTAGAAAAGGGGATTTTATGAGAAATTTTGTATTATTTTTATTTGTATTCTTAATGGGTAATCTTGGCTTCGGTGCAGATTTTAATGTATTCAAACTTGAAAACGGTCAAACCGTTGTAATACAAGAAATTCACACTAATCCAATTGTAACAATTGATACCTGGGTAAAAACAGGTTCAATAAACGAAACTGAACAAAATAACGGTGTATCTCACTTTTTAGAACATTTATTTTTTAAAGGAACAACAAAACACGCCCCAGGTGAATTTGATAAGATATTGGAAGCTAAAGGTGCGATTAACAACGCAGCAACCAGTAAAGATTTCACGCATTACTACATAACAATACCATCTAAACACTTTGACTTAGCTATGGAAATGCATTCCGATATGTTACAAAATCCACTAATTCCCAGAAAAGAACTTGAAAAAGAACGTAAAGTAGTTTTAGAAGAAATAGCCAAAGACTTAAACTCACCGACAACTAAAGTTTATAACAATCTTATGGAAATGATGTACATAAACCACCCTTACAAAAGGAAAGTTATTGGTAAGGGCGAAATAATTGAAACGATAACAAGAGAAGAAATTTTGGAATATTTTAACGCTTTTTACGCGCCTTCCAATATGATTACAGTAATTGTTGGGGATATCGACACCAATTCTGCACTTGAAAAAATCAAACAAACTTTCAATTCAGAGGATACAAAAGTTTCAAAAATAAAATACCCAAAAGAAAAAGAACTTCCTTCTTTATTGAGGAAAATAGATTACGCTGAAACAAATTCTGGCTACATGCTGATTGGATTTCGTGGTGTAAAAATAACAGACAAAGATGCGTACGCACTTGACGTACTTGCAACAATATTAGGAGATGGAAAATCCTCTGTTTTGTACCAAAACATAAAAGATAAAAAGCGCTTAGCATTTAATATTTCAGCGTCAAACGGAACTTTCAAAGATGACGGTATTTTCTATATTTCTGCAAACTTCACACCGGAAAACTACGAAAAATTAGAAGAAAATATTTTTCTTGAACTCGCTAAAATTCAAAAATATGGAGTCACACAAGAACAAGTACAATTAGCTCAAAACATAATTGAACGTGACACATTTTACGCAAGAGAGTCGATTACCAATATAGCTCAAGAAATCGGCTACACAATGACAACAACAGATAACATAAAATTTTATGAGAATTACATTGACAACATCAAAAAAGTTTCAACAAGTGATATTAAGCGTGTCGCAAACAGATATCTTAACACAAATAAATCCGCAATTTCTGTTGTACTTCCAAAAGAACAAAACGAGGTAAAAATTTCTAACACAATTAAAACAGAAAAAACAACTCAATTAATAAACCAAAATAAAGAAACTCAAAAATACGAATTATCAAACGGTGCGACTTTTTTATACACGCCAAATGAAATTAACGACATAATTGCGATCTCAATAATTTCTAAAGCTGGCGAATTTACTGAGCGAATTGCTGGCGCTGGCAAACTCACAGCTTCAGTTATAACTAAAGGTACAAAAAAATATTCTGCTACAGATTTAGCTTTAATTATGGAAGACAATGGTATCAAAATTACACCTTCATCTAAAACCGATTCATTTACTATCAATGTTTTAACAACAAAGCAACAATATGAAAAAACTTTGGAACTATTAGATGAAATTGTAAACAATGCAATATTAGATGATTACGAAATAGAAAAAGCAAGAGCAGAAAAAATAAATAACATCAAAAAAAATCGTGATTTTCCTCTGCAAAAGGCAATCGAAGAATATAACACCCTAATTTATCAAGGCTCAATATATTCAAATTCTAATAAAATTCTTGAAAAAACCTATCCGCAAATAACAAGAAACGACATCTTAGAATATTACAATCAAATTTTTACACCTCAAAATTTGGTTATTTCAATCAACGGCAATGTTGATAAAGAAAAATCAATTGAATATTTTTCAAAAATTTTTAAAAGCAAAAATATTTCAGTAAAAACAACTTTAACTATACCAACAGTTACAACTCCTAGAATATCAACTCAAATTGATAAAAATACACAAACGGCATGGTTATTTTTAGGCTGGCAAACTTCAGGTGTAAAAAACACAAAAGAATACGCAACATTACAAGTTATTAATTCTTTGCTTGGCTCTGGCATGAGTTCTCGTTTATTTAAAAATTTACGAGATCAACACGGACTTGCATACCAAATAGGCTCAAGTTTTAGTCCAAACCTGAACGGTGGGAATTTGGTAACCTATATCGGTACAAATCCACAAAACCTGGAAATCGCAAAGACAAAACTTTTCCAAGAAATAAACAGACTTAAGACTGAATATGTCGGCACAAAAGAACTTCAAGAAGCAAAAGATAAACTACTTGGACAATTCGTAATTTCACAAGAAACTAACCTAGAGAAAGCTAGCACAATCGGTTGGTTTGAAGCATCTAACAGAGGTTATGATTTCAAAACAACTTATCCTAAACTTGTGAATGAAGTTACAGAAAATGATATCATAGAAGTAGCAAACAAATATTTCAACGATAATTATGTTTTATCTATCATAAAAAATTAATTATTGCCAAAAGTTGAAAAAAATGGTAAAATGAAGAAGTCTTTAAGACGTTAAGGCGATAAGTCTATAAGTTCAATAATTAATTATGTAACGAACTTAACGTCCTATAGTCTTAAAGACTTAACGACTT
>SUTY01000046.1 GCA_015152455.1 Cyanobacteria bacterium SIG32 | reverse complement strand
TGTAACGACCTGTTGTATCTTTTTCAAGTCTTGCTGGTACACCTTTTACTTCTTCTACTTCTTGAGCTGTGCCCATAGTATAAGCAGTAATGTTTGATTGAGATGTTCCGTTATCTGAGTAGATTGCTGTACCACCGTCTTCTTCGTCATGTACTTGTGTCTTTTTATAGAACATTGGTGACCAAGTACCAGTTGAAGTGTTTTGTACATATCTAACGTACCACTCTTCATTTTCTGAGCCATATTTAAGGTTTAATAATTTTAGATATTCTTGTTCTTCTGCTTCTAATTTTGTTATTTGCGTATCAGATAAAGAATCTAGATATGGATTTGCTGCTTTGGTGTCAGCATCAATTGTAGAACCTAATGTTCTCAATTCAGTTGCACCAACCATATATTTGTCGTCTTCGCCTTTCATAACGATTGCAGAACCAGCTGTTACAGGAGCAAAGTCATTTACCCAGCTAGATGTATAGCTTACCAAGTAATTACCATCAGCTTGTGCGATTAATGATGATACTGAGTTTGACAAATTACCATCTTGGAAGGTATATACTGTTTTTGTAAAATCAGCAATTGATGGAGGTGTTGGTACTGTCATACCTAACAATTGGTTATAATAGTTTGCTGATTGGTTAGCCAAACATGTTCTTTGTTGGTTAACTTGTTGTCCTTCATATTCTACGTTTGTTTTTCTTGCGGTTAGACCTAAAAATCTAGCCTGTGATGCTGCCATACCCATGACTGAGTTCCCTTTCAATTTTTTCCTTGTACCTTCTAGTACGGCAACTCTGTTTTAAAACTTTAATTTTTCTTTCTTTTTCTGTAACATTTCGTTACATTAGAGTAGAAATTAAAATTATAATACACCTTTTAATGTAGATATAACAACGTCTAGAGCACCTTTTTGATCTTCAAAAACAAATTCGCAATCTTGGCAAGCTCTATTATAAAATTCAAGATCTGATAGCAATAATTTCATATAAGATTTTAATTCTTCTGGAGTTTTTACAACTTTACCAGCATTAGATTTACCTAAAATCCCATAAATATCTTTAAAATTGTGAATTGATGGCCCAGAGATTGCTGGTTTGCCATACACAACCGCCTCTAATGGGTTATGACCACCTGTTTTATTAAAACTTCCACCAATGAATGCAAAATCACAAATTGAATACATCTTACCCAATTCACCCATTGTATCTAATATAATAATATCTTTATCTGTAAATAAATCATTGTTTGAACGAGTACCAACTGATAAATTTGTTGATTTTGCGAGTTCCAAAACATTAGGGACACGTTGTGGGTGTCTTGGGGCTATAAGTAATTTGATATCTGAAAATTCTTTTTTCAAACTTGTAAACGCATCAAAAACTATTTCATCTTCACCTTTGTGCGTACTACCTGCAATAATTAATCTGGTGCCACTTTGCCCCATATCAATAACTGCATCAGATTTTTTAACATCAAATTTTAAGTTTTTCATTACACTGGTAATTTCTTTTGGAGCACCAACGGAAATAAATTTATCCATATCTTCCTGACTTTGAGTAAGAATCCCTGTATAATTTTGAAAAACATATTTATAAAAGCAGCGAATCGACTTATACAAAGAATATGTCGAATCTGACATTCTGCCGTTAATTGTGTATAATAAAATGTTTCTGCGCTTGCATTCATACGCAAATGTCGGCCAAAGTTCAGTTTCAGCAATCAAAACAACTGACGGACGGACTTTATTCAAAAATTGTTTTACACAAAACGAAATGTCAAATGGCAAATAAGTAATATAGTCAGCTACATCTTTAAATTTTTTCTGTGCAATTTCTTGACCTGTTTTCGTACCAGTTGTTACTACAAGTTTATAATCAGGAAAAGACTCTTTTGTTTTTTTAATAACATTTTCTAATGCTATAACTTCACCAACAGACACCCCATGGTACATTATTACTTTATCACCCAATTCAGGAGAGTTAAAAAATCCAAGTTTTTCTTTCCAGCCGTATAAAAACTTTTTGTTACATACCCTAACTATATAATAAACTGGTAATAATATTATAAATAATATTGTTGATAAAATTTCATAAATAAACATCTTGTTAACATTATATATCAAACATGAATACATATTGACAATGTTTGAAAAAATTTATAAAATAGATATATGGCAATAGTTTATTTAAGTTTAGGATCAAATAAAGGTGACAGAATTGGCTACGTTCAGCAAGCAACAAGCCTTTTGAGTGCGATTGATGGCATAAACATAATACGCACTTCTGCTTTTTATGAAACTGAGCCCTGGAATATGACTTCAGACACATGGTTTGTAAACGCAGTTATTGAAATTAAAACATCACTAACACCAGAAAATCTTTTATCAGAATGCCAACGTATAGAAAAACAACTTGGCAGAGAACGAGAACGTGAAGATGCCTATGATGACAGAACTATAGATATCGACATATTGCTATATAACAAAGAAATAATAAACGAAGAAAATTTAATTATTCCGCATAAATATTTTCATTTAAGAGCATTTACTTTAGTTCCAATGCTTGAATTAGCTCCTGATTTAGAACATCCAATTTTACATAAATCAGTAACAGACTTGCATAGCGATTTAGAAAATCCTGAAATGGTATTTTTATATGGTACAAGAGTCGAATTCAATTTCTAAAATTGCCATTATCGGTGCTGGCCCTGCTGGGTGTTTGTGTGCATATTATCTGCAAAATGATTTTGATGTAACAATTTTTGATTATGGAAGTCCTCTCCGCACACTATTGCCTACTGGTGGAGGGCGTTGTAATTTAGCACACGCAGAATATGATTTTAGAGAACTTGTCAAAAACTACCCACGAGGGGAAAAGTTTTTATACTCGGTTTTTTCCAAATTCTCCACATCTGACACAATTGATTTTTTTGAACAAATAGGAGTAAGAACATATACTCAAAATGATATGAGAATATTCCCTGATTCCAATAGTTCAAAAGACGTCAGAGAAAAATTTTTAAAAGCCTTAAATAAAGTAAAAATCATAAAGGAAGTTGTTACAGAGCTGGATTTTGACACTTATGACTATATTGTTATCGCGACAGGAGGTCATTCTTCATATGCACTAATTAAAGATCATAAAATTGTAACACCTAAGCCTGCCCTTGTAGGCTTAAAAACCAAAGAAAAATTTCCACCCGGTATTAGTTTTAAAAGTGTAACCACTTGTGGCATAACTGACGATTTGTTACTTACGCACGAAGGAGTTTCAGGACCTCTTATTTATAAAATTTCATCAATTAACGCCAGAAAAGAATTTCCTTACAAAATAAATTTGGATTTTTGTGGTGATATAAATTTACAAGAACATCTCGACAAAAATCCACACAAAAGCATCAAGAACCTAATTTCTGAATTTATTCCTAAAGCATTTTCAACTCATATACTTTCTAAATTAGGAATTAATGAAGATGAAAAATGTCATAACATAAATGGCAAACAACGTGACGCAATCCGTAATTGTTTAAACAACTACGAAATAGAAATTACAGGGACTTCCAAAACAGGTGAAGTCGTTACATGTGGTGGAGTTTCTCTGGACGAAGTTGATTCCAGGACTATGCAATCTAAAATTAATCCAAATCTGTACTTCTGTGGTGAAGTATTAGATATAGACGGATTTTGTGGAGGATTTAATTTGCAAAATTGTTGGTCAACAGCTTTTGTTGCTGCTCAATCAATTTTGAGCCGCAGCTAATTTTGCTTCGATATCTTTTTTAGTTTGAAACTCTTTATTATCTTTATCTAATAATCTCAATGCCACCATAATCGTAGGAGCAACAACACCTAATGCTGCAATACAAGATCCGATATTTGTTCTGATTGCACTTCTTTTTAACTTTTTAACACCTTTTAAGAATGTCTCAAGTGTTTCTCCAGAACTTTCAAATTGATTATGTAGTTTTTCTAACTTTGTTGCAACACCTTTGACATCAGCTATATCAATAAATCTTCTTGTATCAATAGCATCTTTATCAGCAATAACTTTATGTGGCAAGTTTAGCTTTTTCATTAATTTATTAAACCAGCCGTCGTTACTTTCCATTGTTGTAATAATATCTGATTTTTTAGCCATCTGAACGACAAAGTTGTCAGGATTTTTATTTATAAATTCATAAATTTCAGCATCAGAGCCTTTAATTGGGAAGTCTTGCAAATCTTTTAAAATAGATTTATTTGCAAAAACTTCTTTTAATTCATCACTTTCTATAACTCTTGCATCAAGGTCAATTGATTTGTTGTGTTTAGTTTCGGCACTATTTTCTAATGCTGATTGGATTTTCTTTCCCGCAAAATACATAAATGCCCAGAATGATCCTTCTTTTACCGCATAACCGACAAAATCTTGTTTGTTTCTAGCATGAGCTAATCTTTCACCTGAAATTGTTGCATCAACAATCATCAAGTTTTTAACAGGGTTAAACATAAATTCCTGCCAACCACCTGTAAATGAAGGCTGCTTGGATTTATTTTTTTGTTGATGAACTTCATTGAAAGCTGATGAAAATGGTACTGAAGATGTGAAATTAAATTTTTCTTTATTTACAATATTTTTTTCAAAATAATCTTTTTTAATTTGATCTTCAGTATATTTGTGTCTAAACTTGGTCAAACCGAAATAAGTACCCATTGTCAAAAGTGTTGACGCCACAAACTTTGCAATAGTTAAACCCTTATATGCTTTTTGGTTTTTAGCAACATTTGCAATACTATTTTTAATGGCTTGAGTTGGTGCAAACTCTTGTGCTTTCTTTAAGATTTCAGGATTTTTTAATAATCTTGCATCAACCTTTGCATCATAACCTAATGATTTAAACAGTGTTAAATCAAGAGCTTTTTTATAAACTGGAATACCAAAAAGCCAAATAGCTTGAGTTCCAAATTCATCTATAAATCTATCTTTTCCCTCTACCGAATCACCTGTAATATAAGAACCGGCAGTTAGTCCCATACTATTAGCAATATCTTTCATTGCCAAAGGAACTAAAGAATCATTATTTCCTAATATTGAATATACTTTGCTTGCATTAATTGCGGGTATCATTTTTCTTTCCTTTTTTACTCAACCTAATTACAAGCCCCAAATTAAATTCATTAATTTGACGATTGGGGCATTCGCCTTTATGATTGAGTTTCGTCGGTTCTTATTTACCATTACACTACCTTTCTTTTCTTTTAAAGCATTCTGAAAATATTAATTGCTTAAATTAATACTAATATTAACGTTTTTTTACAAAATAAAAGACCTTCCGTATTGAAAGGTCTTAATTTCTTTTTATACGACAACAATTTTCTCGCTAAATAGACAAGCCTTTCACAAAGATAAATGTTGTACGTCGTAATTGTTTCATTATAAAAATCTACCTATAAAAAATACCCCCAAGCGAATTCGAATCGCTGTCTACACCGTGAAAGGGTGTTGTCCTAGGCCTCTAGACGATGGGGGCTTGTTCACGTTCTCTATATTACCTAAAGCAAAACTAAATGTCAACCATCTCTTTTTATTTTTTACAAGTATTTTTAATTTTTCTTATTATTTCTGCGATTTCAGGTGATATATCATCATTTGAATTTATATTTTTTTTGACAATTTGAGCAAAATCAGCTTTTTTAAATTCATGCATTCCTCTATGTCTAAAGATTTCTTCCAAATTTTTGACCATGCCCAATTCTGGATCAAGTTTGTTTAAATCAACCATTGAAATATTTTTTAGCACATAAGAAAGCGACTTATTGATCAAATTCAAAGGTAATACATCTTCAAATTCACCACATTCAAGAACATGAACATTATCAAATTTTCGTAAGCGTGGTTTTATTTCATTAAAATTAGCCATTGCATCTTTATCAAACAAAACAAATATAGGAATCCTTAAACTTTCAGCCAATTGATAAAACAGTTTAACAACCTGATTTTTACCACCTGCTGAAATCATATAGACACCATTTTTATCAAAATCATAATCACAGATTTTTGCAAATTCTGGTAATAAAATTTCTTCTGTAATACCTTCAGAAATTACTATTTTTTCTAAAGGATAACGCAAAGCCATTTTTTTTCTGTTAATTAGTTGATTTTCAGACTCGCCCAAACTTTTTAGCCATTTTAGATTAATTGGAATTTCTTCTCCTAATAATTCAAGACATGCCATGTAATTGATTTTATTCTTCAATATTTTTTTTACATTTTCATCTAAAATAAACGTACTTGTTTCATAGTCATACAATTTTTGATTAATAACAAAGTCGTCATGCAAACAAAAATCCAATTTCTCCAAAGAAAAATTTAAAATTTGCTCAGCATAACTACAAAGTTCACCATAATCCATCTCATCTAATTCTGATTTTTTAAATTTTGGGGATATTAAATTATTTACAAGTAAATCTTTAAACACACGCAAATATTTAACTTCTGGATGTTTAAATCTTGTTAATCTGTCTATTGATATAATTATTTGTTCTCTAGATAGTGGTTTAATTTTTAACAAAATATCCCTCATTGTTACAATTATTTATCAATTACCATTATTTTTAGCAATTTTTTCTCTGTTTAATTTTTAATATTAATGTGGAGAAGGAATGGTAGATTTAATTAAAAACATTAATCAATATAGTTATTATAACACAGTGTCCGCAGTTAAGTCCAATTTGCAACAAAAAGACACTGCAACTTCTCCTGAGAGCTCAAGACCGCAATTCTCCACAATTCCATTTGCAGCGCATAACAGAGTTGTAAATCAACGTACAGAATTATCTTCAGGTGCAGAAAAGAAAAAATATACCGAGTTATTGCACTTTGCTGACAAAACAACCAAAAAGCAATTAAATACACTTCTAAAAAGTGGTATATTGCTTAATGCTAATTCTAATGATAATTCTACTGTTTTAGACAATTTACATAAAATTGTAACGACTCCTCGTGCTGAAGGTTTGAATTCTAAAATAATTTTAAAAGATACAATAAATATTCTATCATCTCCATTCAATGTAACCCAACATATTGGGGACATTCCTGACGAATACAGAGAAAGAGCATTAAATGCTAACAAGAATGGTACATCTAATCTTGTAAATTCATTACAAGCTACAAACGAAATTGATGTAGAACATTCAGGCACATGTGTTGCTGCAAGTATTGAATTCAATTTAGCTGAATCCATGCCTGCTGAATTTGCCAGATTTGCAGAGGGACTTTCTTCACCCCAAATGTCTGTAGAAAAAGAGATTAAACTAAATAACCTTGCAGACAATACTCTTGATGCAATATGGTTGTTAAACGCATTTGAAATCCCTTATGAAGCAAATGATTTCAATACCGCCAAATTAACATTTGCACCTGACAAAAATGCTATCATAAGAGCTCAAATTCAAACAACTCACAAAGATCCACTAGAACGTTCCCCATTAGATGTTTTGATGCAATCAACATTTATGCAAGTAGGTTCACAACAATCATACAATACTTTGACAGACAAAAGAGAAGGAAAATTCAACCAAAATCCAAAAGGATTAATTGAATTTGAAAAAACCTTCACCGAATCAGTGGTTGCAGATAAAAATATATTATCAGTTACATATCAAACAGTTGATGAAAATGCGCGCTTAATTGGTTATGAAACAGACCAAGAAACATTAAAACGCCATTTATTAACCGCTCTTAATATGGGCGAAAACGTAATATTAGGCTACACATATGTTGATAAAAATAACATTGTAGTTGGCGGACACGAAATAACCTTAGTTGATTACAAAAAAGACTCAAACGGTAAATTAATTTTCGTCTGCAATGACACAGATGATGATGATGTAAAACCTATAGAATATACAGAAGAATATCTATTACCTAAAATCCACCACGCAGCTTTACCTCAAAAGGTTGTTGAAGCGGATATAACAGTAACACCAAACTGGGTTGAAGGATTAAGAATATACCAAGACATGAAAAAGAGGACCGCATGATTTATCCGATAAGTTTCACACAAAATAAAGATAACAAAACAAAGACAAGCATATTATATATGAACGACTTTCACGCAAAGCTGCCAAATCTTGAACGCTTATATACAGCATCACAAGCATTTGACACATATGAAACTTCTGCGGATAAACTTAAACTTTCATCAGGTGATGACGGCTTGGGTGAAGATCCTAAAATTAACAAAGCGGTTAGCAAATTACTTAATATGATAGGAATTCAAAAACGTCAACCTGGCAACCACGAATTTGATGTAACACCGGGTATTCGTGCTGAAATCGCTCAAGGCGCAAATTATCAAAACCTTGGCGGAGTAAATATGCACATAAGACAAGGAAGCGCTATGAGTAGCATGTTGGTAAATTCTGCGATTCAGGAAGTTAATGGGAATAAGTACGGTATAATTGGAGTTGGACCGTCTGATATGGATTTACACCTCAAAGCAGGAGAAACAAAATCAGATATAACCGTTGATGACATTGATCAAACAATTATAAATTTACAACAAGAAATTGATAAATTAAAAGCTCAAAAGCTGGATAAAATTATATTATTATCCCATAGCGGATATGCTAACGACAAAAAAATAGCACAACAAACTCGTGGTATCGATATTATTATCGGTGGACACTCACACCATTTATTGGAAGATATAAAAGAAGGGAAAAACTTATTTTACAATCTTGACGGTGAACCTGTAATTATTACACAAGCAGGGAAAGATGGTGAATATTTTGGCATATTAAATGTTGAATTTGATAGTAACGGAGTTATAACAAGAGCTCAAAATAACGTAACTCCGACAAAGGGCTTTAATAGATCCTTACAAGCCAAATACGTAGTTGAATCTATTATCGGTAAACCTGAACACGTCGGAGTTATAAATTCGGCACCTCCAACTCCTGCAAATAGACTTATAGAAAACAATCCTCACGGAAACTTTATGGTTGACGCGATGCGCACAGAATTAGGTACAGACATTGCTTTATTAAATTCTGCTAACATTCGTGGCTATTTTGAAAAAGGTAATATTGATTCTCGAAAAATAAGTGAAATTACACCATTTAAAAACAAAATGGTAATCGTAAAACTTAGCGAAAAAGATATTGTTGATGCAATCAAATTAGGTGGCAAATCATTCAAAGCACCTGGTAAAAAACCTGGTATCGTAATGGTATCAGGATTACGATACACAATGAATACTAACGGCGAATTGCTAAAACTTGAATATATAGATTCAAAAGGCAAAGCATCACCTATTGACATTAATAACCCAAATCCAAATAGATTTTTCAGAACTGCAATGGACGACTTTTATGCTCGTGGCGGTAACGATATGGAAATGCTAAACAAATTTGACCAGGCAGAACAAGTTTTTGATTTTGACAAAGACAAACTCGCTTGTGATTATATCAAAAAACAAAACGGACCTATAGATATTACTGACGACAAACGAATAAATATCGTTAAGGCCTAGTATCCGTGCAAATCTCTTGCATTTAAGTATTCTTTAACCGTATTTAAAGATGCTTGGACTATACGTGTTACACGAGATGATGATAGACCAATTTGTTTTGCAATATCTTTTACCTGCATATTACGGTAAAATCTATATTCCACAACCGTTCTATCTTTAGGCGGAAGTTTTGAAATAGCTTCTCTAATCATCTTACCCATTTCAGATAACTCAGCATTTTCATCTGGCATAGCATGAGGATCTTTTACAAAATCGAACGGTGAATCATTATCACTTGCAGCAGCTGCCAAACCGTCAATAGAAAGAATTGTTTCATAAACAGCTTCACGAACTTTAGCCTGCTGCATATCCATACCTTCTACAACTTCTTCGTCATCATATTCTCCCTCAGCTTTATGTTTAAGAGAATACCACTTATATCTAATTCTTAATTCGTTTCTAATAGCCCAACGAACAGCAGTTGCAACGTAAGCCGCATTATATTTAGCCAACTGCTCTGGCGATTTATTTTTAACTAAAACTTGTACAGCAATAATACCAATGGAAAGCAATTCTTCGTACTCGACCATATGTGAAGGAATTCTTCTATGCTCGACTCTTGCGACTTTCTGTACGATATCTATATATTCTTGTAATTTATTTTTATCTTGCATAACCATGATTACTGAATTATATTAATATAATTTATGTTAATTGTACCCATTTATTTGGTGGATTTTTTCATATTGTAAACAAAAAGTAAGATTTCTGCAATTGCTTTGTACATTTCAGGCGGAATTGTATGATTGAGTTCAACCATCTTAAACAAAGCACGAGCTACAGGAGCATTTTCCAAAACAGGAACTCCGTGTTCTTTTGCAATATCTATAATTTTTTTTGCAATAAGTTCAGTTCCTTTTGCAATCAACATTGGTGATTCCATTTCTTCCGCATTATATTTCAAAGCGCAGGCAATATGGGTTGGGTTAGTAACAACAAAGTCAGCTTCAGGAAGCGAATCCATCATACCTTGTTGTAACATTTGCATACGGCGTTGACGCAAAGCCGCTTTGACATTTGGATCGCCTTCAGTGTTTTTATATTCATCCTTAATTTCCTTGAACGACATTTTTTGGTCCTTCAAGAATTTCCACTTAGTTACACCATAATCAGCCGCAGCAATAACCAAAAAGGCAATACACGCTTTGAAAATAAATTCTGTGATAAGTTTTCCAAACTCAATCAATACTGCAAAATTATTGTCAATTGCAGCCAGCATTAATATACTCTCGATATGCGCAGAATAAACACTCCAACCGATATAACCCAAAATAACAACCTTGACTATATTTTTAAACAACTCAAATAGAGTTTTAACAGACATTAAATTTTTAAAATACTTAGTCGGATTTAACTTGTCTAATTTTGGAACTAAAGGTGCCGTCGCAACCAAAGGTCCAACCTGTATAAAATCAGCCATAATCGCAACAAACCAGGCTAAAAATAATATTGGACCAATGATTAACACAGTTGATTTTAACGTTACAGTTAAAATATACAACATTCCGATTCGTTCCAAATGTCCATTTGGGATTTGCTCATAAAGCAGCGTGTAAAGTTGAACAATTTGATTCCAAATAAATGGCGCTAACCCAACAATTGCAGAAAACATTATAAGCAACGAAAGAGCGGTTGAAAAGTCTTTTGACTTAACAACTTGCCCCTCTTTTCTTGCCTGCTCCAACTTCCTGGGCGTGGCGTCAAACTGCTTATCCTCATCTGCCATTTAAAATTATCCTTGTACTATTTTAACACCTGAACTTGTACCTAATCTTGAAGCCCCTGCTTTAATCATTTTTTCAGCAGCTTCTCTATCTCTGATACCACCTGATGCTTTTACCAAAAGCCCATGTGATTTAACAGTATTATACATTAATTCAACATCTTCAGCTTTGGCGCCAACACCATTTTTTACAAATCCAGTTGAAGTTTTAACTAAATCTGCGCATCCTTCGATACATAATTCACAAGCCTTTTTAATTTCATCTTTTGTCAATAAATCTGTTTCCAAAATTACTTTTAAGTTATGAGAGCCACAAGCCTCTTTAATCTTTTTAATTTCATTTACAATTAAGTCATATTTTTTATCTTTTAGCCAGGTAACATTTATTACCATATCCACTTCATCTGCGCCATCTTCAATAGCTTTTTTAGTTTCAAAAACTTTAACTTCAGTTGCACTTGCCCCCAAAGGAAAACCTGCTACAGTAACGATTTTAACATCACTTCCAGCCAAATGTTCTTTTGCTAATTTTACATAACAAGGATTAACACAAATGCCGAAGAAATTGTATTTTTTTGCTTCTTCAAACAAATTAATTAATTCTTGTTCTGTTGCATCTTGTTTTAAAAGTGTGTTTTCAATAAATTTTTCCATATTTTCTCCTTTTTATAATATATTATCAATAATTCTTGAAGTTGAGTAGTACTTATTAAGTGTGTAAAAATGAAGTCCTTTCACACCATTATTAATTAAATTCAAGCACTGATCTGAAGCAAAATCAATACCAAATTTCTTTAAATCATCTGAATTATATTTATCCAAAGCCTCTAGTACAATTTTAGGCACTTCAATTTTTGCTAATTTGGTCATTTTGTCAATTTGTTTTTTAGAAATTATAGGCATAATTCCTGGAATTACAGGCACAGAAATTCCCTCATTTTTCACTTGATCAACAAAATTATAAAACTTATCATTATTAAAAAATAATTGAGTATAAATAACTTCTCCACCTGCTTCGATTTTTCTTTTTAAATTATAGATATCTGATTTTAAATCGGTGCTTTCAATATGTCCTTCAGGATAACCTGCAACCGCAACAGAAAGATTTGTACCCAATTTTATATACTTAACCAATTCATTTGCATACTTAAAATCGAAATGACAAATAGAATTATCTTCAGGAATATCACCTCTTAATGCTAAAATATTTTCAATTCCTAATTGTTCGATAGATTTGATATTACGTTCAATCATTTCTTTGCTATTACATATGCAAGTAAAATGAGGCATAACATTAACATTCAATTCTTGCTTGAGATACTTGATAATATCGAAAGAAAAATCCTTGTTATTACCACCTGCCCCATAAGTTAAAGATACCAAAGCTGGTGAATATTTACTCAAGATTTGCAAAGTATTATAAAGATTTTGAGTATTTTCTTCTGGAAATACTTCAAAAGAAATAGCAAATTTACTTGAATAGATTTCTCTCAAATTCATAACATAATTATAGCACAACCCTATTGCCATGATTAAAAAAAATGGTAAGATAGGAAGTGATCAAGGTTTTAGTGACCAAGTGATCAAGAAGTACATTAAGGTTGGAAGATCTAACTGAACAGGAGAGCATAGTATGTTTAAAAATGAAGCTATTACTGGCTTTAAGATATCAGGGGGGGGGAGAGAAACGTTCTCGTAGCCTGAGTTTTGGCGGTTTGCGCAAAATCATACCGTAATCCTGAACAACAGTATTGTCATCCTGAACTTGTTTCAGGATCTATAGATATAAAATTAGAAGGGTTGTTAACAAGAATCAGATCTTGTACAACCTTGTTTTGTTATGTGAAAAACAAATTTCAAGGAAAAAGTCCTCCCTTGCTAGGGAGGATTTAGGTGGGTGATTATTAACAAATTAATCCAACTCAATGGTTGGAAAATCCCTGACGATTATCCATACAATTTCTAATTTAACAATAAAAAAGAGAGGCGTAGATCAAACTATTTCTGTCAAAACACTAACAAATCGAAGTCTGAGAACAGACTCCGATTTTGTGTTTTAAAATTTATACTCAGGGATTTCAAACTTCTCATTATTTGCATCTTTCTCTACAAATGCCAAATAATATTCCATTGCATAATCTTTTACTTTTTCATAAAACTCATCTTTTATAAACTTGTTATAAAGTTCTGTTCTTTCACCTGAATAATTGCCTAAAATCGTTGCATAATTTTCAATATCAGCTTTATTCAAACCACCACCATACGCTTTTGTTTTAGCATCAGTTCCAGATGGGCGGATTTCAATATATTTATCTGTAAATTCCATATAAGTACCGTCACCGACAAACTTAATTGACTTTAACCCACTGAAATCCAAGGTTGTAAAAGCATCAGAAAGAATTTCTTTTGCATCATCTAATGTCATAATACCCTGTTTTATAGCGATTGCCTGAGCCAAATAGAACAAGTCGTTTTTAGTTCTTAACTCTTCACCAGCAACTTTTGCAAGTTTAAGTTTATTAATATCAGGTTCTGACTCATTGTAATAAGCGATATCAACACGAGTATCAAAACGACCTATAATATTATTTTCGTCAAAAACTTTCACCAAATATTCAGACAATGACATTTTTGCTTGCTGAAGTTTTGAAATTAGAGCTGAAGCAACAACAATAGCCTCTGTTGCACTTTTTTCTCTCATTGCAACAGCTTCACGACCACACAAAGACTTAATCAAATCTTCTGTACCCATAATCATACCACCTGATTCTTCACCACCAAAAATCAAGCGAGGATTTACACCCAAATTAATACTGTTTGCAAACACATCATCAACTACAACCTCTTTTTCTGGATTATTTTTAAGTTGTAATTCAACTTTTTTCATAATATTTGCAATTTCTTTGAAGCCTACAGGCACATTAACAACTTTTACACCATTATTTTTAGCCCATTCATCCCATGAAAGAGCTGATGCTGTTGTTTTAATCATAAATCTTGGATGATTATTCCACAAACCTTGAGCTTTAAGTTGTTTTGCATAAAAATCCATCAACATTAAAAACGCCTGATTCGCCGTAAACACAGTCAAAACGGCTTTGTCGGTCAATTTAATATAATCAATACCTGCTTTTTCAAGGTCTGGAATTCTTTCAACACTCTCAGTTTGAGTAATTGTAAGCCTGTCATGGTCAGGGTCGGTAATCAAAACTGCAGTACCAACAGGCATATTTTTTAATTTTTCATCATAATGTAATGTGTCAATCACTGGGAAAAATTTTGTACCGTCCTGCTTTTTAGCCAATACAGTTGCGTCAACTGAATAATCATAAAAAGCCTTTTCACCTTTTGGGGTTGTATCATATTTACCAATTGAATGAAAAAACGGATCCTCTTCTGTATTAAACCAAACAAACTTGTCAGAAATTCCAAGTTTTTCAAGAACTCTACTCAACGTTCTGTATGCAGAGCCTCCAACGTTTTCAATCACAACCTTTTCTGACAAATCCTTAATCAGGTCTAAATTGGCATCTTGTGCAACACCTGATTTCAAGTATTCAACATACAAATTCACACCATCATTAAGTTTTTTCATTATTTCTCTATCAACTAACGGATTATTCTTTGCTGAAATTTTTATTTCATAAGTTCCGTTTTTCTTTGTTTCTTCAAAAATCTCTTGAATTTTTTCAACAAATTCCATAGATTCCTCTGGAAGATATTGACTACCTTGTGAATTCAAATCCTTAGTAGCATTTTTAACTGAAATACCATGACTAGATGTGATATATTCACCGCCCAACAAATCCAATTTGAAAGCTAAAAATGACGCCAACCAAATCGGAATAGTGCTTTCTGGAACAAGAGTTTTGATACCTTGAGCAGCCTGAATTCTTGCAATAGCATTCAAAAATAATTCTGAATTATAACGAACTTCACGACCTACTACTTTTAAAATTTCTTTGTCAGGATATTTTTCATTAGCTACAAGAGCTTTTGCTAACGTTGCTAAAACAATTCCAACCAAATTAATCGGGAATCTTGTATCCTGAGGATATAAAATATTTTGAGGACCACGAATACCTGCTGTAGAAACTTTAGCCTCTTTTGCATAATTTGCAAACCATTCTTCTAGGCCTAAACCTTCAGGATTTTTTTCAGCATCATAAGACGCTAAATATTCCTTTTTTAATGTAAAAACGAATTCGTTTTCATTATAAAAATCCATTAAATTTAGCTTTTTTACATATTCAGGTGTTTTATCTTCTACACTTTTAAATAATTCTTGTTCTAACAAATTTGTCATAATATCTCTCCCCTTGAGTTAATTATACAAAAAAAAATACTCTTTGTCTATTTGCTAAATTATAAGATTTGGTATATAATTTTAGTGGTTATTAGGGGAGTATATTATTTTGAAAGAAAACGAA